>CAJOQO010000073.1 GCA_905236545.1 uncultured Lachnospiraceae bacterium | reverse complement strand
CGGGGAAGCGCTGATCAAGGCTGCCCTGCTTCTGGATGAGGGGGAGGTTGAAACCATCGCGCACTACTACGCGGCATCCTTCTTCGATCCGGAGGTAGACTGTATCCTGGATATCGGCGGGCAGGATATGAAATGCATCAAGATCCGCGATCACGCGGTGGATTCCGTGCAGCTGAACGAGGCCTGTTCCTCCGGCTGCGGCTCCTTCATCGAAACCTTTGCAAAATCCCTGAACTATTCCATAACGGATTTCGCCAAAGCCTCCCTCTTTGCGGAGCATCCCTTCGATCTCGGAACACGCTGTACCGTCTTCATGAATTCGAAGGTCAAGCAGGCCCAGAAGGAAGGCGCGCTCGTGGAAGATATCTCCGCCGGGCTCTCCTATTCTGTGATTAAAAATGCGCTTTACAAGGTGATCAAGGTTTCTGACGCAAGGGAGCTTGGAAAGCATATTGTGGTTCAGGGCGGAACCTTCTACAACGACGGTGTGCTGCGCGCATTTGAAAAGATTGCGCACTGCGAAGCGATCCGGCCGGATATCGCAGGAATCATGGGCGCGTTTGGCGCCGGACTGATTGCGCGTGAGCGCTTCCATGAAGCACAGGCAGGCTCCGACGGCAGTCCGAAGACGACTTCCATGCTGCCGATCGATCAGATCGAAGCGCTCCGTTTCACGACCCACAACGCAAAGTGCCAGGGATGCACGAACCACTGCCGCCTGACGATCAACCGGTTTTCCGGCGGGCGCCAGTTTATCTCCGGAAACCGCTGTGAGCGCGGGCTTGGCCGGAAAAAGAACAAGGACAACCTGCCGAATCTGTATGACTTTAAGGAGAAGCTTCTCTTCCACAGGCAGTCTCTGCCCCAGGACGAGGCCGACCGCGGGGAGATCGGGATCCCGCGCGTGCTTAACATGTATGAGCTTTACCCGTTCTGGCATACGTTCTTCACGAAGCTGAAGTACCGGGTTGTGCTCTCTCCGCCCGGTTCCTACCGGATCTATGAACTGGGAATCGAATCGATTCCCTCAGAGTCGGAGTGCTATCCGGCGAAAATCGCCCATGGCCATATCGAATGGCTGATCGCGCAGGGGATAAAAAAGATCTTCTATCCCTGTGTGCCGTATGAGCGCAAAGAGTTCAAGGACGCAGGCAATCATTATGACTGCCCGATCGTCACCTCCTATCCGATGAATATCAAGAACAATGTCGAGAACCTCCGGGATCTCGATATTGAGTTTCTGTGCCCGTTCGTCGCATTTACCAATAAGGACACGGTCTGCCGCCAGCTCGTAGACGTATTCCGGCAGATCCCCGGCAATGAGATCCGTGATGCCGTGGACGCTGGCTGGGCGGAGCTGGAGAACTGCCGGAGCGCCATCTATCAGGAGGGCGAGCGTGTCCTGCGCTATCTGGAGGAAACCGGCCGGCACGGCATCGTACTGGCCGGCAGGCCGTATCACATCGACCCGGAGATCAACCACGGGATTCCCGAACTGATCAATTCCTTCGGCATGGCCGTACTCTCCGAGGACAGCGTTTCTCATATGGCGGCGATTGAGCGTCCGCTGATCGTGCTGGATCAATGGATGTACCATTCCCGGCTCTACGCTGCAGCGGAGTTTGTCAAGACACGGGACGACCTTGACCTGATCCAGCTGAATTCATTTGGCTGCGGCGTTGACGCCGTCACGACCGATCAGGTGCAGGATATTCTCTCAGGCTCAGGTAAGATCTATACCTGCCTGAAGATCGATGAAGTCAACAATCTGGGAGCCGCCCGCATCCGCGTGCGTTCCCTGATCGCCGCGATCCGTATCCGCTCCTCCCACCCGGAGATGCGGGAGCTGCACTCTGCCGCGATCGATCCGGTTGTCTTCACAAAAGAGATGCGCAAGACCTACACGATCCTCTGCCCGCAGATGAGCCCGATTCATTTCAACATGCTGGAGGCCGCGATGAAGCCCAGCGGTTATAATCTGGTCTGTGTGAATCCGCCTGAGCGTTACGCGGTTGATCTTGGTCTCAAATATGTCAACAATGACGCCTGCTATCCTTCCATCATCGTCGTTGGCCAGATGATGGCGGAGCTGACCTCCGGCAAGTATGATCTGAACCGTACGGCGATCATCATGTCACAGACGGGCGGCGGCTGCCGCGCTTCCAACTATGTCGGCTTCTTCCGCAGGGCGCTGAAAAAGGCAGGGCTGGAAAATGTCCCGGTGATCTCCGCGTCCGTGCAGGGGCTTGAATCCAATCCCGGATTCCGGGTCAATCTTGCGTTTGCCAAGAGGTGTCTGTTCGCCATCGAATTCGGCGACCTGTTCATGAAATGCCTCTACCGCGTACGCCCTTACGAGATTACACACGGAAGCGCTGATACGCTTCACAGACAGCTGGAGAAGGAATGCTGTTCCTTCCTCTCCTCCGGCAGTACGTCCATGGCACGGTTCCAGTCTATGTGCAGGAGAATCGTATCCGCTTTTGACACGCTGCCGATCACAGATGTCAAAAAGCCCCGCGTCGGTATCGTCGGAGAGATTCTGGTCAAGTATCTCCCGGCTGCGAACAATCATCTTGTGGAGCTTCTGGAGAAGGAAGGCGCGGAAGCCGTCCAGCCTGAGATGATGGACTTTTTCCTGTACAGCTTCTATAACACGAATTTCCGTGCCAGCAACCATTATGCTTCCAAATGGACCGCCCGGATCTGCAACTGGGTTATCACTTATCTGGAACATGTGCGAAAGGCCGGCAACGAAGCGCTGGCCGCGTCCAAACGGTTTGAGCCGCCCCGCAGGATCGAGGAGCTGG
>CAJOQO010000072.1 GCA_905236545.1 uncultured Lachnospiraceae bacterium | reverse complement strand
TTCAGCTCATGTACGGTAAACGGTGTAAGCGCTGCAAGCGGCTGGGCGAGCAGCGGATACATGTGTGTCGCAAACCTCGCTCCCGTCGGAAGCGCCGTGTTCAGTGCCTCCAGCTGGTTCTGGCTTGCCGGACGGAACCGGAAGCCTTCCCCTTCCGCTGTAGACATAAAGGTCGTCACACTGCGCTCCAAAGCACTGAGGCTGTCCGCCGATACTACCGCATATAGTGCTACATAGAACAGGTTCTCATCCTGGTTTGTAATGACATCCTGAAGGAATTCCAGCTCATCCCGCTCCATCCTCCGGTCCAGGGAAATATCCGTCGACCATGCCTGGTTCCGGTTGTGGCTCTCCTGCTGTTTCTCAATCGCGCGCCCGTTTTCCATGTAGCGCTCGTCCACTGTCTTCTTCTGGACATCCCGTGGAATCGAGGCAACGTCGATCGTAAAGATCAGATAGAACTGGCCTCCCATCAGCCGGTTCAGGCTGTCAGGGTTGATCGCGCTGGGCATATCCGGCACATATAAAACCCTGACAAAATGATCGTCCACCTGCAGCGTGATCCCGTCCGGTTTTCCGTATTCATCCGTCACATGCCGGATCATCTGCGGGCTGATCAGATCCTTCCAGCTCACCTTCCGCTTAATGGCCTGGTCAAAATCAAACCGGAAGGATTCCTCCCTTCCCGGATGATAGAACGAATCAAGCAGGGCGATCCGGTCCGAAGCGTCCAGGGGAACCAGCCGGCTCTGCAGCCGGTCGAAGTTCACGGTGAGATTTGCCTCAATGGAACGAAAGAAATCCCTCGCTTCCTCCACGGACTTCTTCCTGCAGGAAATGAGGAAGATCCGGTTCATTTCGATCCCGGACCTTCCTTTCATCAGGGCATCCTCCATCTGTGAATTGAAGTCCCTGGCGTATTCCTTCTCATGTTCTTTCTGCGTATGCAGGAACAGATGCCTGCGGATCTTCGCCATGTTCCTGCTGCTGTTCATCAGTATGATCTTGAACGACACATTCATCGAATTCAGGATGCTCACATAGAGCTTCAGGAAGTCCGCTTTCTGCAGGTCATCCATCGTTGCGAAATTGGTATCATCGAACAGGTACGCCTTGTCATACTGTTTCTCGTCTTCGTCTCTCCCGTCTTCCAGCTGGAACACCCCGTCGCGCGCGATCTTTACGATCGGGAGCAGTTCCTGTACGCTGGAAGGGAGCGGATACTGTTTCTTCGTCCGCTCCCTGTAGTCTTTCATGATCTTTTTCAAGTATACTTGTCACCTCCTGCTTACCTCTCTTCCTTCTGAAGCAGCTGCCTTCCAGTTATTCCTTCCCATCATCAATTACATCCTCGTATTATCACCTGTAACATCTGACACACAGGCTTGGCTGTGGCTTACCGCGATCTCCCGGGAACTGTTTTCTCAGGCCCCGCCAGCTCCATATCGCGATCCGGCAGCCCCTCCACTTCCATCTTCAGTTCATATTTCTTTGTGTAGTTTCCAACCAGTCTCTTTGCGATCTGCTCCGCATCGGCGCAGGCCCGGAAGAACTCGTTGTAATCATCCTCCAGGACGCTGATCCAGCTTCGCAGGTAGTCGGAGTGATCTTCATAATGTTCGCCTTTCAGCAAGATGCCCAGATCCGCTTCCGTAAAAAGAGCTCCGATCTCAGCCCGGAGCTCTTCCTTCGCATATTCTGCTGAACCGAAGATTCCACTCAGCGGTCTTTTCAGCCTGTCCGGATGACCTGTGCTGTGGCCCATCTCATGAATCACGGTTTTCGCAAAGCTTTCCTCATCCTTGAACATCCCTCTCAGCGGCAGTACGATCTTATCCTGCGATGGGGAATAATACGCCCTGTCCTGTGCCGCTTCGAGAACCGGACACTCGCTGGTGTCAATGATCTGGTCAATCATCTTTCCCAGCTGTGTTTTGTCTTCCACGCGCTCAGGCTGGACATACTCCGGAAAGTCTTCCACCTGTTCCCCGTTGAATACCCGGAAGAACATGACCTGTGGACGGTCAAGCCGGACAACCTCTTTTACGATATTTCCGTATTTATCCCTGGTCTTCTTCTCCTTCTCAAAGATCCATTTCTCACAGATGGTTCCATGCTCACCGGCTCTGATATGATAGCCCTTCTCAAAGAGCTGCTTCGCTGTCGCCCATCTTGGATCCCGGTAGCCTTTCTCCGTGACAATTGCCATCAGCTTCATCCGGTTGCCCCCGCGGTACCAGACCTTTGACAAAGGGTTCTGCGGCCGCATCGCTTCACGGTCCCACTCTGATGCGTTATGGAAGAAATCGCCCTGCTTCATCATCCCGATGATCTTATCAACCAGGGCTTTCCGCTCCTGCATTACGATTTCAAATGCTCCCGCCACTTATATCGCCTCCTCTGTAGTCACCAGCTGTTTTTCTCTGGCCTGTTCCCGTTTACGAATTCAGTTCCCTCACAGCCTGAAAGAATCCCTTTGAGATATCCTGTCCTCTCGAAGCTCTTCCATTCAGATTGATCAGATGCTGTTCACCGAGAACCTCATACCCATCCATGTCATCCAGACCGGCGGCAGCAATCTCATCCATAATGCCAAGCCGCTCTTTCAGCTCTTTTTTCCAATCCATGTTTTCACATCCCTTCATCCAGAAATATTTCTGTATTCTTATCCTTTTGAGTTTTTTCCCCTGCCTGATCCAAACCCCCGGTTCCCTCATGAAAAGATTCGCTTAATGGTTCCGGACAGTAAAAGTATTCCGGTATTCTCCGGATCTCCTTCCTCCTTCGCAGGTATTCCATTGGAGTCATTCCATCGATTTTC
>CAJOQO010000071.1 GCA_905236545.1 uncultured Lachnospiraceae bacterium | reverse complement strand
GTCATCCATGCTGCGATTCGCTTTGTCATTTATGCGAGGTCATCCATGCTGCGATTCGCTCTGTCGCATGCCCGTCGCATGCTCCCATGTAAGAATGCAGAAAGTCCGCCCTGCTTTGTCCGGCCTCTTTGTGCCCGGCCTCTTTGTACCCATCCTCTGAACCGCGGGCACCGGTTTCTCTGTGCCCGGCCTCTGAACCACCGGAGCCGGATTCATTACGTCCTTTGGCTGCCCTGCGGACCGCTGCCGCCAGATCGCTTTCTCTCGTAACGACCTCTCCCGGAATCTCTTCTATCTGCATATAGAACCCACGTCTGCGGCGGTAGCTCTCAAGATCCGGCACATAGAGCACCAGCTCCTTTCCAACCAACAGGTACTCATAGATCAAAGACGAGTAATCAGCGATGAGTATGTCCACGACGGGATACAATTCTTCTGTCGGAATGTCACACAGGAACCGCCCCGCCCCTGTCTGTCCTGTATGGACCGGATCCGCTCCCGGCTGCCCGGCATGATCTGTTGTTTTGGCTCCCGCCTCCCCTGTTCCGTGAAACATATGCGGATGCAGGCGGGCAAGTACCAGATACTCCTCTCCCAGCTCCCGCTGCAGACGCCAAAGATCCAGTGAGATCAGTTCCGGCACTCCTGCATTGCCCCGGAAGGTCGGCGCCCAGAGCACAACCTTCTTTCCCTTCGCCTGCGGGTATCGTTCACAGAACTGTTTCCTGCAGCGCTCCTTCCAGCTCTCCCGGAAATACAGATCCGTACGGCTGACGCCAACCGGCTTTACACACTTCTCCGGGAGGCGCATCGCCGACGCAAACGGTTTCACCGCGGCCTCTCCGGAAACCGTCACCAGATCCGCGTTGCGGTAGACATTCGCTCCATGATAGTTCTCCGGAATATCATCCTTCGCGTCATACCCGAACTTCTTGTAACAGCCGCATGCATGCCACAGCTGAATCACCTTTGTCTGCGGACGTTTCCGGCAGGAAGCGGCAGGAAGAAAATTATCACAGATCACAACGAAGCCCGCTTCCGCATACAGTTTCATAAAACGGATGGAGTGTTTCGCCACCTCCCCCGCGCCGGCCTGTCCATAATCAAGGTAATGCTCCACGATCCGCCAGGAGCCCTCCGCCTTCAGCTTCCGATAGAGCAGTTCCATCGCCGCCGGACGTCTGTTATGATGCGCATCCGCAAACACTACCATTCCCGGATTCACCGGCCTGCCATGGTTTATCCTGTAGCAAACAGGCAGCACAGCATTCTGTACCGCCTGCTTTATAACCTGTTTCGATTGAAACCGGATATCCTTCATTTTCCCTACGCCCTTTCGATGATGCAGCTGTGATGCTTAAACTCCACCTGATCATTGGACACTGTTCTGTCGTAATTGATTCCAACCAGAATCAGATTCCCTTGATACAACTCCAATCTGTCCGGATATCTCTGCCTGTGGATCTGAGCCATTGCCGTGTCAGCATCCTCTTCGTACTTCATTTCTACCAATATCGCCGGAATATCCGGTTTCTTCGGGATAAACGCCAGATCAGCATAACCTTTTCCCGTATCCAGCTCAGGAATGATCGTGTAAAGATCCTGCGCTGCATAATATGCCAGCTGTACCGCATACGACAAACCGGCTTCACTGTGATAAGTCCTGTTACCGGCTTTATCATGTGCAGCTTCCAAAAGGCTTGCTACCGTATCTTTTTCACAGTTCCAGGTTGCCTCAAGGAGCCTTCTTGAATTATGAAGTGCGCGGAAAGTCACAGTCCATTGCCGGTTCTTTGTCGACGATCTGAATACCTGCATCACTTCTTTATTTGGAATAAAAGCTTCTCTGGTATCCCTCCGGTATCCCAGATACCCAAGATGAATAAACATAGTAAGAATGTCATCCTTACTGTAAAATGTGGTCATGTCATTCTGATATCCGGTGATATCAATCGGAACTTTTCCCCCATCCATAAGAACAGCAATATCTTCTTTCAGCCCGTCAAAATTCCAGTCCACATACTGCTGCAGCGCTTCATAGTTCTCTGTTTCATTCCAATAGTTTTCTATAACGCCGCTTCTCATGGCATTGACTACCGACAAAGGGTTATAAATCTGAATCTGATGCTCCTCATATCTGCCCTGACGATAGAGTTTCCTTTTATGAACCGGGATATAGTCACTCACGCAATACCCATCGTACCAGTCCGAAATGTCCGCATAGTCCATCTCATATTCATCGCAGAGACCTTTTACTTCTTCCACCGTAAATCCCGTACAGGAAGCAAGACTCATCGGCATAGTCATCGAATACTCATCAAACATATTAAGCGCCGAATGCTTTCCATACTTCCTGATCGGCAGAATCCCTGTCATGTACGCCAGAGCTATATACTCCTTATCCTTTAACCAGTCCCTCAGAAAATCCAGATATTGTTTCTGGCCTTCCTTATCCTCCTTGTATTCCCTGAAAACAGCATCCCACTCATCAATAACGACCACAAACTGAACCGCCTTCTCCGCATACACGTCCTGCAAAGACTGAAGAAGATCATTCTTATCATAATAGTCCACGTCAGGATAAGCCCTGGCCAGATCCCGCACGATGAGTGTCTGAAGATTTCCGATCGCCCTGTCAATCGTTATTCCACTTTTGAAGAAATCAGTCATAACAATCTTTATGACATCAAAATGCCCAAGATACTGATCCCACTTCCATCCCGGATCGCTCTCTTCTGTTCTTCCAATCCGGCACTCCTGAAACAGCTCTCTGCTGTCAGCTTTCCTGTCGTAATATGCACAGATCATCCTGGCAGCCATCGTTTTTCCAAATCTGCGAGGCCGGGAAACACACACATATTTCTGCTCCGTCCGAACGACACGGTTGAGGGAACGGAGCATATCTGTTTTATCGATGAAAATCTCAGAGTTTACCGCTTCTTCGAAAGCATTTTTACCAGGATTCAGATATATCCCCATCGTCTGTCCTTTATCTCATTCTGGCATCCGGATCTATCCCGTCTGCCCTTTATCTTATCCAGGTATTCGGGGGCATCCCGTCTGCCCTTTATTTCAGCCAGTTGTCCGGATCCATCTTCAGGTATGCCTTGAACAGCTCCAGGTCATCCTTCGTCGTCAGCTTGATATTCTTCTCGGAGCCGGCCGCGAAATACAG
>CAJOQO010000070.1 GCA_905236545.1 uncultured Lachnospiraceae bacterium | reverse complement strand
TGCCGCAGCGCTTTTCTTCCCACTTCCTCTATGCTTTGCTGCGGATTCCGGCTGTGCCTTCCGCTCACCGGTAGCCGGATACCAGAAACATGGGTTTCACCGCCACTACCTCGTCGTACTCCTCCTGCGAAACCTTCACGGATCGGTTCAGCTTCTTCAGATCTTCCCCGACAATCGCAAGCGCCTGCTCCGGTTCCTTCGCGCGTCCCTCCCGGATCACGCGGATCATCCGCTCCAGCACCACCGGGTGGGCATACCTTGCAGGAACGGGAAAGCTTTCCCTCCGGCTGATATACGACTGACACGCCTCTACAGCATCCTCCCATTCCCGCTCGATCCTCCGGGGAGAATTGCGTCCGATGGGCAGCAGGTTCCCCATCATGGAGAAAAACAGAAACGCGGCTCCGAACATGATCATATAGATGCCGGCCGGATGCCTTTGTACCGTCATCGGGATTCCGGCGGCAAGCAGCGCGGCCGCCGCCGCAAAGACCGCTATCCCAAGCGCCCGGCTGGATGCGGGAACCATCTGCTGAACCCTCTTCTTTCCGGCCTTCCGGCTGAGGGCAGTATAGAGCTCCGGCTTCTCCTCCAGATACCGCTTTGCGTCCTCAAGAAGATCGATGCTCTTTTGCGCTTCTTCCTCCAGCTCCGGTTTCTTTTTCCTGCTCTCTTCCAGCTTCTTCTGATCAAGCTTTCTCTGTGCCGTCACGCTTACGGTCGGAATCTCGGGATGATGCTCCGCGATCCAGGCAATCGCCTGATCGGTCTGATTCTCATATTTGATCTGACACCTTTTTGATCTTCCGTCCCTCAGCTCCACGACCAGATAACTCATGGAGCCAAATGCGCCGATCCCGGTGAATCCTCCCTTTGACATCGCGACCAGCTTATATACTCTTCGGATGTCAGTCCACAGGACATAGTACATGCGGCTGATGTAGAAGCTGTTCAGGTAGAGAGCCCTTCTTCCCATCCCGACCGGGCCGATCCTCCTGGCAGCTCTTTTGTCCGCCTTCAGTTCACTGGCCGGCATGGGCTGGTTTCCAAATAGAATTGTTGGCACTTGAGATGATCCCTCCTGCATCCATAGAATACTGTACAGTACAAGTATATCATAAAAACAGCAAAGAGGCGGGGAAACGATTCCCCGCCTCTTCTTTTGTTACATAGTTACGATTCTTATTCTTAGGATCCGCTGAGAGCGGAGCGTTTTTCTCACGCGTGCTTTCTCGCACTGCGGAGGAAGATTCCCAGGAACAGAGCCGCAAGGACCAGTCCGATGGGATACGCAACCATCGTGTTGCTCCTCAGGGCCGGGATCATCCCAAGGCATTCCGGAGCCATGATGAAGTAGGTCATGGAGACCGCGCTCATGAACGTAGCAGGAATCGCGCAGATCCAGTAGTTCCGCTTCTCCATCGCAAGGAACATCGCGCCTGCCCACAAGACGATCATCGCCAGGGTCTGGTTGGTCCAGCTGAAGTATCTCCAAATCACCGTATAGTCGATGAACCCGAGCGTGTTGCCGAAGCCCAGGAGCGCGCCTATGCCAAGAACCGGAACGCAGAGCGCAAGCCTGTGCGTCATGGTGCCCTGGTCAAACTTCAGCCAGTCGGCAAGGGTCAGTCTGGCGGAACGGAACGCCGTGTCGCCGGAAGTGATCGGGCAGACAACAACGCCGAGCATCGCAAGGATCACGCCTACGCCGCCCATCGTCTTTACGGACGCGTCATAGATGGCAGCAGACTGGCCTTCCGCCAGAACCGCCTGCAGGCCGGTATTCAGGCCTCCGGTCACCTCGTACAGGGAGCATCCTGCCGCAGCCCAGATCAGAGCGATGCAGCCTTCCGCGATCATGGCCCCGTAGAAAACAAACCGTCCCTGTCTCTCGCTCTTCAGGCAGCGGGCCATCAGCGGAGACTGGGTGGAGTGGAAGCCTGAGATCGCACCGCAGGCAACCGTGATAAACATGAAGCTCCAGATCGGGGTTCCCGCAGGATGCATGTTGGTGAAGTTGCTCCAGATCTCCGGCGTATGATAACCGTGAATCGGGATACCGATCGCGACGCCGATCGCCATGATGATCAGGACGATGCCGAAGATCGGATAGATCTTGCCGATGATCTTGTCAATCGAGATAAAGGTCGCGATGAAATAGTAAAGCAGGATGATCGCCAGCCAGGTCGTTGTCTGCGCGAACGGGCCGGAGACGCCCTTCTCGGTGAGCAGCTTGACCAGAAGACCCGCAGGCCCTACCGCGAAAACGGTTCCGACCATGATCAGCAGGATCACGGCGAACACACGCATGATATTGTGCATGACCGGTCCCAGATAGATGCCGGTAACCTCCGAGATCGAAGCACCGTCGTTTCTCTCGGACAGCATCCCGGAAAAGTAGTCGTGAACCGATCCGGCAAATACCGTACCGAAGGTGATCCAGAGGAACACGACCGGTCCCCACAGTGCACCCTGCATGGCGCCGAAGATCGGACCCAGGCCGGCAATGTTCAGGAGCTGTACCAGAAACAGCTTCCAGGCAGGCATCACAACATAGTCAACGCCGTCATTGATCGCGACTGCCGGGGTCTCACGGTCATCCGGCCCGAACGTATTGTCAACGAACTTGCCGTAGGTGAAATATCCGCAGACCAGAATCAGCAGACAGAGAAAAAAGCTTATCATATTGATCCCTCCCATTCAGATACCATTCTGCAGAAAAGAACAGAAAAGACGCTGCGAGCTTCCGGTCACACTCACAGCCACTTTTCCTGTCACTTTTCCCAATCAGAATCGTATATTAATATGATACATCTGTATATTATCACTCAAAATATGGGAGCGCAATGGATTTCGTCAAATTATGGCTTCCGCACAGACAGCTGATATTTGCAGCCCTGGCCTGCGGATGCCTTCCCCATCGCAAACCTGTAGCCCACTCCGGCTGAGCTCTTTGCCGACTGCGATCGGGCGTCCGGGGTATTCA
>CAJOQO010000069.1 GCA_905236545.1 uncultured Lachnospiraceae bacterium | reverse complement strand
ATCGTCCGCTGAATACCCCGGACGCCGATCGCAGTCGGCAAAGAGCTCAGCCGGAGTGGGCTACAGGTTTGCGATGGGGAAGCCATCCGCAGGCCGGAGCGATGGGGAAGCCATCCGCATACCGGTGCTGCAAACATCAGCTGTCTGTGCGGAAGCCATCCGCAGGCCGGGGCATACGTTACAGGTCACACCCCGACCACCTTTCTGACAGACACAGGTCTTCTTCGCTCCGCCCCAAAAGCCTGCCGCCCAAAACCCCAGTGTCAGTCAGGAAAGCGTGCCAGGGTGTGACTTGAAACAACGTAAGCGCTTCAAACTCAGTATAACGCAATTCTCGGATATACATCCCGAAAAAATTCTGCTAGAATCAATTCCATAAAAAACGGGTACTGTGAGCCACGTGCCATCAAAGAGAACAGAGAACCACGTGCAGCCAAAGAAAACAGAGAACCACGTGCAGTCAAAGAGAACAGAGAACCACGTGTAATCATGGCGTATCGTGTACCGCGCATAATCAGGGAAAGGGAGGAAAGGGGAGCATGAAACTGACATTCATAGGTGCTACACATGAAGTGACCGGAAGCTGTTATTACCTTGAGGCATGCGGAAAGAAGATATTGATAGACTGCGGCATGGAACAGGGACCGGATCTGTATGAGAACAAGCCGATACCGGTTCCCGCGGGAGATATCGATATGGTTCTCCTGACACATGCGCATATCGACCACTCCGGCCTGCTCCCGCTGCTTTACAAGCACGGGTTCCGCGGACAGATCTTTGCGACGGGCGGAACAGCGGCCCTGTGCAGGATCATGCTGCTGGACTCGGCGCACATTCAGGAATTTGAAGCAGAGTGGAAAAACCGCAAGGCAGAGCGTGCCGGCCGTGACATGGTGGAGCCGCTGTACAGCCATCAGGACGCAGAAGGCGCGATCAGCTGCTTTGTCACCACCGACTATGAAACGGAGCGCTATATCGCGGAGGGCATCAGGATCAGATTTCTGGATGCGGGACATCTTCTCGGATCGAGTTCCATCGAAGCGACGATCACCGAAGGAGCAGTCACGAAGAAGATCGTTTTCTCGGGAGACATCGGGAACAGCGGCCAGCCGCTGATCTCGAATCCGGTCTATCCGAAGGAAGCAGACTATGTCGTAATGGAGTCTACCTAAGGCGACCGCGAGCATCCGAGACCTGCGAATGACGACTATGTAACAGCGCTTGCAGAGGTGCTGCAGCGCACGTTCGACCAGGGCGGAAACGTCGTGATCCCATCCTTTGCGGTAGGCCGGACACAGGAGATGCTCTATTTTATCCGTGAGATCAAGCAGGAGCACATGATCTTCGGACATGACAACTTCGATGTCTATGTTGATTCACCGCTTGCCATCGAGGCGACCAATATCTTCCGGGAGAGGATGTACAGCGACTTTGACGCAGAGGCCAGACAGCTGCTTGCGGAGGGGATCAATCCCATCGGCTTCGCGGGCCTGAAGACGGCCGTCACATCGGAGGACTCCCGGGCGATCAACGATGACCCGCATCCGAAGGTCATCATCTCCGCGAGCGGAATGTGCGACGCGGGCCGTATCAAGCATCACCTGAAGCACAATCTCTGGAAGCCGGAGAGCACGATTCTGTTCGTCGGATACCAGGCAGTCGGAACGCCGGGACGGTCGATTCTGGATGGCGCGGAAAGCGTCAGGCTCTTCGGCGAAGAGATCGAAGTGAGAGCGCATATCTGCGAGCTTCCGGGCGTCTCGGGACACGCAGACAACAAAGGCCTGATGGCATGGGCAGGCGCATTTGAAAAGAAACCGGACATGGTCTTCGTCACACACGGAGAAGATAAGGTGACAGAGCTCTTCCGGGACCGCCTGATCAATGAACTTGGCTACCATGCCTATGCGCCTTTCTCCGGAACCGTATTCGATCTTGCCGCCGGAACCTTTGAGGTCGAGGCCGAGCCCGTGGTCATCGAGAAGGAAGACAGGGAAGCGCTGGCTCATACGAGGCAGGACGGCGGAGCGGTTGTGCGGAAGAAGGGCAGCGACCGGGGTGCTGCTTCGCAGACCGGATCGAAGAACAAGAAGGCGGCTCTCATCTATACCAGACTGGTTGCGGCAGGCAACCGCCTGATGTCCGTGATCCGCAACAATGAAGGCGGAGCCAACAAAGATCTGAGCCGCATGACGGAGGAGATCAACCGCCTGTGTGAGAAATGGGATCGTTGAACATGGTAAAAAAAACACTGTTAATTCTGTTCTCGATCGCGCTGTTTTCGGGGATCGTGTTCGCGCTCGTGCCGCACACGGCAGTGAAGCAGATGGCGGTCCGGTCGGGGCTGATCGAGAACACCTTTTACCACGAGGGTGACACCGAGTGGGACAATGGCGGAGTGGAGGAGTATTATTTCAACAACCTTCCGTCAAAATACAATGAGATCTATCGGGAGCTTTATTCGCGGCTGTCCGCCGGGGAGGATGAGGCAGAGATCTACGCGAAGGTAAATGTGGATGATTTCTGGACGGCGTACTACTGTGTGCTGGCCGACCATCCGGAGCTGTTCTGGATCGGTTCGAGCGCGCAGGTACAGTCGAACGCCGTCACCGGCCTGGTGGCCGGCTACACGATCGAGTCGACGGTTCCCGAGAACGAGCGTCCCACCACGCGTGCCATGCTGGAGGAGGCTGCGGACAAATGCATCCGCATGACGGACGAGACCTGGTCGGATTATGGCAGAATCAAATCTGTCTATGAGTATCTCATCGACACGGTAGAATACAACGCGGACGCGCCGGATAATCAGTGTATCCAGAGCGCGCTCCTCAACCACCAGAGCGTCTGTGCAGGGTACTCGAAAGCATTTCAGTACATCTGTCACAGGATGGGGTATTTCTGTACGTATGTGACGGGAAAGATTAATAACGGAGGGGATCACGCGTGGAATATCGTCCGGATCGGCGAGAATTATTATCACGTGGACGTTACCTGGGGAGACCCGGTTTTCGCCGGAACGGTGGAGGACGGAACGGGCATAACGCTCATGAACTATAATTATCTGTGCTGTACGGATGCGGAGATCCTCACGACCCACACACCTGACACGACAGTACCGCTGCCCCCATGTACGGATGACAGCTACAACTATTACCGGATCAACGGCATGTACTATGAGAACTGGGACCGCGATGTGATCTACCAGGCGATGATGGATTCCGTCATGAGCGGCTCCCCGGCGATCGTCATGAAGTTCGGAACCCAGGAAGCTTATGAGACGGCGAAATATGAGCTCTTTACAAACCGGCTCTACTATGACGCGGATCAGTATCTGATGAAGCTCAACGGTGTGAGTACCTGGAATAACCGCTACGCCACCGACGATGAATTCCGGGTTATCACGATCCAGTGGCAGAACTGAACCGGAGTCATTACAGTATGATAGTAAAATGGGCGGAAATGGTCATGCCGCCCTGAGGAAAGGAAGCCCAGACACTTGAGCGATCAGTTCAGACTCTTTCGGGATATCGTTATTCGAGTGGTCGTCTTTGCCGCGGTCTATGTGATCACGGTCATGGCGGCCAGTCGCTATTTGAACCGTACAACACCGGACACGGCCCTTGTCATGTCCAATTCCACCTTCCCCCTTGTCTATATGCAGCAGGGGGGGATCAGCTTCAACTGTCTGCATGGGTACAACCGTGAGATGGACGTCTCGCAGATGCGCTATTCCATCACGCCCCTCACCGAGCAGAGAGAGGTGACGATCCGCATCCGGAATTTCGGGGCGGCGGTTGACTCGGTCTCCTACGAGGTTGTTTCGATCGACGGCACCCAGTCTCTGGAGAACACCAAGGTGATCCGCCTCGAGAAGGAGGACGACTATGTGACGTCCACGCTGAAGCTGAATAACAAGATGCTTATGAACCAGGAGTATGTCCTGAAGATCCTGGTTACGACCGGCGGGCGCGGCATCTATTACTATACGCATGTGCTTCTGGCGGACGGCCTTCACACCGCGGATTATCTGAACTTTGCGGCCGGCTTCTGGGATAAATGCATCAATAAGACGGATCTGGACACGGTGGGCGCGGCGGTTGAGCCGGACGAGACGACCGATATTGAGCAGACCCTGGCGCACATGGATATCCATGACAGTGTGAAGCAGCTGATCTGGGCGGACCTGAATCCGCAGATCTTCTATAAACCGACGCCGCGGCTGACGGAGATCAATGCGAATACCGCGACGATGACGCTGGACTACCGGATCTCCGCGACAGCCGAAAACGGGAGCACGGAGATCTACAATGTCCATGAATATTACAGGCTTCGCTTTACCGACAGCCGCGTTTTCCTGCTGAATTTTGACCGGACGACCGATCAGGTATTCAATCCGGAGAGCAATGAGGTGATCGATCAGGCCGGAATCATTCTCGGAATCACCCAGAAGGATGTCGAATACATGACGGATGAAAAGAGACGCGTCATCGCATTTGTCCAGCAGAATGTCCTGTGGACTTACCGGAAGGATACGGAGGTTTTCACACGGATCTTCGGTTTTCCGCAGCAGGAGAATATGGACGAGAGGGACTTCTTCGGCGAGAACACGATCCGCATCCTCAATGTCAGTACGCAGGGCGACGTTGTCTTCGCGGTGGGCGGTTATATGAACCGCGGCCTGCACGAGGGCGGCAACGGCATCGGCGTATACAATTATGACGCGGGCAGCGCGCTGGTCCGGGAGCTGTGCTTTCTGGAGAGCATGGAAAATACGGAGCGCATACAGATGGATCTGGAGAACTGCCTGTATCTTACGGACAGCCGGAAGGAGGTCTGGACGATGCTGGACGGCGTTTTGTATAAGGTCTCTGTGCCGGACGGCGAAGTCGGGATCGCGGCGGAGGGGATCCACAACGATTGCTGCCGCGGATCCAGAAGCGGGCGGTACTTTGCGTGGCTGAAGGAAGGCGAGATGTACGCGTCCCGGACGCTGGAGCAGATTGATTTTGAGACCGGTCAGATCCATGAGATGACTGCCGGGGAAAATGAATATCTCCGTCCTCTGACTTATATGAAGGAGGATCTGGTTTACGGAACCGCGAGGAGCGCGGACGTTTCCGCAGAGCACGGCGGGCATGCCGTGTTTCCCATGTACCGGCTGACCTTTGTGGACGGCACCGGCAGCACCGTAAAGGTCTATGAGCCGAACGGGATCTATGTGACAGACGCGGAGCAGTCGGACAACCTTCTGGATCTGCGCCGCGTCGCGTGGAACGGGGCACAGTTCGCTGAGGCTTCGCCGGATCAGATCGTTTCCTCCGATACGAATACGGATGTCAGCCTCGGGCTGGCGACAAAGATGACGTCCCGCAGGCAGACGATCGTATTGCTGCGCGTCGGCGTTTCCCTTGAGGAGGGCGAGGCTGTGGTCGGCTCGAGCAAGACGCTCGCCGGCAGCCAGCGGACGGTCAGCATGCCGCGGAATTCGGATCCGGAGCCCCTGTACTATGTCTATGCGGCCGGCGGACTGGATGCGCTGTGCACTTACGCGAATGACGCGATCACGCTTGCGGACGCGCTGTTCGGCGTCGTGGTGGATCACAGGCAGAATTACATCTGGGTCCGCGGTGATAAGGAAACGCACCACGAGATCGAGGAAAAGGATATCCCGGCTGTCATGCGGACGGGCACGGTTGACGTGAAAACGCTGGAGGAAGGGCTCGGCAGGAAGGTGGTGGATCTGACCGGCTGCACGCTCGATGAGATCCTGTACTTTGTGTCGCATGACCGGCCGGTGCTTGCCGTGACGTCTGAGGGGGTCAAGTGTATCGTCGGGTATGACGAATACAATACGTTTCTGCTGAATCCGGGCGAGGAGGAGTGGTATTATTACGGGATGCAGGATTCCGAGGCGCTGTTCCTTGCTTCCGGAAACGAATTCTACAGTTTTACGGATACGGCGGCGTGACGGGCGGAAGTGTGGAAAGTCGGAGGGAATCCTGATATAATGCTGTAACGAAGGAAACACTGATTCACTCAGTGTTTCCTTCATGAAAAGGCGGCGCGGGAACGTTGGCCATAAACAGAGAAAAAGGAGATACAACAGACCATGGACACGAAATTCGTTACTGTGAAGGAACTCTACAGAAACCGTGGTGAATACGTCGGGAAGCAGGTTACGGTCGGCGGCTGGGTCCGTTCGATCCGTGATTCGAAATCGTTCGGATTCCTGGTGCTGCACGATGGCACATTTTTCGAGACACTGCAGGTGGTGATCTCCGCTGAGCGGCTGGAGAATTATGATACGGTCTGTAAGTTTAATGTCGGCTCCGCCGTGATCGTGACAGGCGAGCTGGTCGAGACGCCGGATGCGAAGCAGCCGTTTGAGATCCAGGCGGACCGCGTGGAGCTGGAGGGCGCTTCCACGCCGGACTATCCGATGCAGAAGAAGCGGCATACCGTGGAATATCTGAGGACGGTTCCGCACCTGAGGCCGAGGACAAATCTGTTCCAGGCGACCTTCCGGGTGCGTTCGCTGGCGGCTTATGCGATTCATAAGTTCTTCCAGGAGAGAAATTTTGTGTACATTCATACACCGATCATTACGGGGACGGACGCGGAGGGCGCCGGCGAGATGTTCCGCGCGACTACGCTGAATCTTGAGGATCTGCCCAGGACGGCGGAGGGGGCTGTGGACTTCTCGGAGGACTTCTTCGGGCAGTCGACCCATCTGACCGTGTCCGGCCAGCTCGATGTCGAGCCGTTTGCGCAGGCGTTCCGGAATGTCTATACCTTTGGACCGACTTTCCGCGCGGAGAATTCGAACACGACGCGCCATGCGGCGGAGTTCTGGATGATCGAGCCGGAAATCGCGTTTGCGGATCTGGAGGATGACATGGATCTGGCGGAGGACATGCTCAAGTTCATTTTCCGTTATGTGCTGGAAAATGCGCCGGAGGAGATGGCTTTCTTCAATCAGTTTGTGGATAAGGGCCTGCTGGATCGCCTGAATCACGTGATGAATTCGGAGTTTGGGCGTGTCACCTACACGGAGGCGGTGAAGCTTCTCGAGGAGAACAACGATAAGTTTGATTATAAGGTCAGCTGGGGCTGCGATCTTCAGACAGAGCATGAGCGCTATCTGACGGAGCAGATCTTCCGGCGCCCGGTCTTTGTCACGGACTATCCGCGCGAGATCAAGGCCTTTTATATGAAGCTGAATGAAGACGGAAAGACCGTCGCGGCGGCGGACTGCCTGGTACCGGGCATCGGCGAGATCATCGGCGGCTCCCAGAGAGAGGAGCGGTTTGATGTCCTGAAGGCAAGGATCGATGAGCTGGGCATGAGCGAGGATGAGTATCGGTATTATCTGGATATCCGCAGGTTTGGCACCACGCGGCACGCGGGCTTCGGCCTTGGCTTCGAGCGGCTGGTGATGTACCTGACGGGTGTGAGCAATATCCGGGACGTGCTGCCGTATCCGAGAACCGTGGGCAGCCTGATCTGAACACTTCTGTAGAATGATACTGGGCGATGCTGTTTTGCATCGCCCATCGTGCATGGAAGCAACGCGCAGCAGACGATGGGGGTGACCGGGGCAGGATTCAGAAGAGGACCGCGCTTTGGCGAACGGCGTCAGCCCGGCTGCCGGCAGATTTGCAGGGAGAGGAAGGGGACATGAAGAGAAAAGGGGAAGCCTTCAGGAAGGGGAGAAGCCGTGAAGGCAGTTCGCGCGGGTCATTTATCATCACGCTGCTGCTGGTGGTGGCGATCGGCGTCTTTGCCTTTTCAGGATGGAAGCTGTTCAGATTCTATCTGGACTATAAACAGGGCAGTGATGAATACAGCGAGCTGAATGATGAATTTGTAAAGAAGTCTCCCGCAAAGGATGGCACCGGCGCGGGGACGGAGAAGACCGGCGGGGCGCATGGCTCTGATGGAGCCGCGCCGGGCGGCGGGACACAGGGATCTGCCGGAGCAGGAGACGGGACACAGGGATCTGCCGGAACAGGAGACGGAGCGCAGGGATCTGCCGGAACAGGAGACGGAGCGCAGGGGCCTGCCGGAACAGGGGCAGCGGACGGTTCACAAGGGACTGCCGGTTCCCGCCCCGGAGCTTCCTCCGCGTCGCAGGAGGGTGCCCTGACGGATGTCGCGAAGCTGGAGGATCCTGCCAGGCTGACGTCCGTTCTGGACGGTACGCATCGGGAGAGCACGCTCGAGAACGGAGAGACGAAGAGCCTGCCGAAGCTGGTGAATCCGGTTGATTTTGCACAGCTCCAGAGGGTGAATCCTGAGGTGATCGGATGGATCCGTGTGGGTGCGGTCAATGTTTCTTATCCTGTGACACAGGCGAAGGACAATGACTATTATCTTCACCGGACGTTCAAGAAGGTGGATAATTTTGCGGGCTGCATCTTTGAAAACTGCGCCAATTCGCCGCATTTTACGGATCAGAACACGATTATCTACGGGCATAACATGAAGAACGGCTCCATGTTCGGCCAGCTGAAAAAGTTCAGCGAACAGGAGACGCTTGACAAGAATCCGTACTTCTGGATCTTTACAAAGGACTTTATCTACCAGTACCGGATCTTCTCGAGCTCCGTGGTCAGCAAGATCGGCGATCCCTATATCACCCGTTTTTCAAAGGATGATTATCAGAAGTTTATCGACAAGTCCATCGCGTCAAGTGAAATTGACTGCGGAGACGTGAAGGTGACCACGGATGACAGGATCGTGACGCTGTCGACCTGTACGGGCAATGACGCAACCCGCAGGATCGTCCAGGGCGTCCTGGTGCAGGTGTATATCGCGGTGGACTGACCGGAAAGGACGCATAATCTTTCTGTGACAGAAAGGGAGGGAACGTCTGTCAGAATCACGAAAAGAAGGCAGAAGGACGCAGGGGAAAAAGGAACCGGAACAGGTTAATGGCGGATTCACAGGTGAGAGGAGGTTTCGCAATGGATATGGACAAGATCAGACAGCTGCAGGAGATCATAGATGGAAGCGATAATATTGTTTTCTTCGGAGGGGCGGGTGTTTCGACCGAAAGCGGGATTCCGGACTTCCGGAGCCAGGATGGCCTTTATCATATGAAGTATAAGTATCCGCCGGAGACGATTATCAGTCACTCCTTCTTTATGAGGAAGCCGGAGGAGTTTTACCGCTTCTATAAGGATAAGATGCTGGCGCTGGACGCGCAGCCGAACGCGGCGCATCGGAAGCTCGCAGAGCTGGAGAAGGCCGGAAAGCTGAAGGCGGTGATCACGCAGAATATCGACGGCCTGCATCAGAAGGCGGGAAGCCGTGAGGTGATGGAGCTGCACGGGTCGGTGCTGCGCAATTATTGCACCAGGTGCGGAGAATTCTATGACGCGGAGTATGTGAAGAACTCAGACAGCGTTCCGAAATGCGCGAAATGCGGCGGGATGGTGAAGCCGGATGTTGTGCTGTACGAGGAAGGACTGGACAACAATATCATGAGTAAGTCAGTCTCCTACATCCGCAGCGCGGATGTGCTGATCATCGGCGGAACGAGCCTTGTCGTCTACCCGGCGGCCGGCCTGATCGATTACTTCAGAGGGAGCAGGCTGGTGCTGATCAACAAGGGAGCGACAGCGCGGGATGCCGGCGCGGATCTGGTGATCACCGATCCGATCGGGGAAGTCTTCTCTCAGATCCGTGTGAGCTGAGGATCGCCGGAAAGGCGCACTCATACTGGTACTGCACCGGTGCCTCACAAGATTATGTGTCCCTGGAAATGCCCTGCCGCAAGGGAAAAATTAGGCAGAATGTCCCCTTGATTTCGGGGAAACGGTACGGTATAATCCGTCCTTGTGATGT
>CAJOQO010000068.1 GCA_905236545.1 uncultured Lachnospiraceae bacterium | reverse complement strand
GGGTTCCTGAGCGGCAGACTTTCGGGGGTCGGAGCGAAGGAACCCCTGTGGCTGCCGACTGGTGATCAGGGGCGGCTTGTATCAGAAGCCCGCGAAAGGATCATCCGGATCGATCCACCCCGCATCATCAATCGCAAGCGGGTCATCCGCCTGTGCCGGATCCTCCTCCGGACGTGCAGCATGACCCGCTCCGGAACGTGCACCCGCAGAAACCGCGGCATCCTCCGCGGCCTCCCTGAGATACAGATCCAGGCTTGTATACCGCTTCGCCTCAGACGTATTATCGATCATCTCATTCATGACATCAGGGTCACCGATCAACACCACCATACGGCAGGCACGGGTAATCGCCGTATACAGAAGATTACGGTTCATCAGCATCCGCGGTCCTCTCAGAAGCGGGATAACAACCGCCGGGTACTCGCTCCCCTGCGACTTATGAATCGTCACCGCATAAGACAGCTCCAGCTGATCCATTTCACCGAAGCCATACTCAACGCATCGATTCTCATCGAACTCAACAACGACACGCTCAGAGCGCGGATCTATCAGCTTCAGGATCCCCATGTCCCCGTTGAAAACCCCCTGGCCGGAATCAATGACCGCTCCGTGTCTCCCATGCTGTGTCCACTCGATCTGGTAATTATTGCGCACCTGCATCACGCGGTCGCCCACTCTGAACAGAGTGTCGCCACGTCTGTGCTCCTCCTTCCCCGGTTCTGCAGGATTCAGATACTCCTGCATCACCCTGTTCAGATTCACGATGCCGAGAACCCCCTTCTTCATCGGAGCCATCACCTGGATCTCAGATCCGGGGATCTTCAGATAGCGGGGAAGATTGTCCCTGACCAGCTTGATCGCAGTCCCGATGATCGTCCCGGGATTCATTTCCCGGAGAAAGAAAAAGTCAGGGCTTTTGTTGTTGACAGCCAGATGCACTCCCTCATTGACCTTATGCGCATTGACCACGATATCACTGAGCATGGCCTGACGGAAGATCCGGTCAAGGGTGATCACGCACACCTGTCCGGAAGCGATCAGATCCCCCAGAACCCGGCCCGGCCCGACGCTCGGAAGCTGATCCGCATCTCCCACCATGATCAGACGGCAGCCAGGCAGGATCGCACGCAGCAGCGACTGAAACAGGTACAGGTCTACCATGGACATCTCATCGATGATCACCACATCCGCCTCGAGCGGATCGTCCATATCCTTATTGAAAATCAGTGTTTCCTCCGGATCGCCGCTAACCTCCAGCAGTCTGTGGATCGTGCGCGCCTCACGCCCGGTCGCTTCCTTCATCCGCTTTGCCGCCCGGCCGGTCGGCGCGGCCAGCTCGATCTTCAGCCCATCCGCCTCAAAAACCCGGATCATGGTATTGATCGTAGTCGTCTTGCCGGTTCCCGGTCCGCCCGTAAGGATCATCATCGTTCTGCGCTGCGCCTCGATGACAGCATCCAGCTGACGCTCATCCAGCTCAAACCCGGATGCGGCCGCCGCAGTGATCGCTTTTGCTCTCGCCGTCTCTCCTGAACACCCTGTCAGGAGATTCCGCTCCAGAACCATTCTCGCGACGCGCTTCTGAGCGCGATATGCCGTGGCAGAATAAACTCGGCTCTCTCCATCTTCTTTCCGCAGAAAAACCTTCTTCTCCACCGAAAGATCAAGGATACCGGCGCCTGCAGGATCCCGGATCCCCTCCAGCGCTTCCGGCGGCAGCACGCCGCCTGTCATCTCTTCCTGTAAATGCATCCCGCCCGCTCCTCCGTCCGGAGCCGGCATGCCATAGCCAAGCAGCGCTCTTGTTCTCCGGATCAGAACCTCCTCCGGCAGGTAGACAGAGCCCTCGGCAGACGCCGCTTCCAGCGTATAGAGAATCGCGCTTGAGATCCTGAACCGGGAGTCCATCGGAATACCGGCCTTCACGGCAATCTCATCCGCAGTCCGGAAACCGATCCCATTCACCTCATCCGCCAGTCGATAGGGGTTTTCCTTCATGATCCGGTAAACATCAGATCCGAACTGCCTCCATATCTTCAGCGCAAGAGAATTCGGAATACTGTACTTTGAAAGGAACAGAAGTCCGTCTCTGAGATCTTTCTTTTCATACAGCTGAGCGGCGATCTCCCTTGCTTTCTTTTTCGAGATTCCCTTAATCTCCGCAAGACGTTCCGGCTCTTCCTCCAGGATCCGGAACGTCTCCTTCCCGAAGGCTTTCACGATCCGGCGGGCAAGGCTTTCCCTTACGCCTGAGATGATCCCGGAACCCAGATACCGCTCGATCGCTTCCACCTCTTCCGGCCGGCGGATCTCGAACGAGGAGATTTTGAACTGCTCCCCGTAGACCGGATGAGAGATCCAGGCGCCCTCAAGCTCCAGCTGCTCTCCAACCCCGATCTCGGGGAGTGATCCCACCGCAGTAAAAACACTGTCCAGCCCCTTCTCTTCCAGAGCGGGATCCGACAGTGCCAATACAGTATATCCATTCTCCTTATTACGGTATGTAATATGTTCAACGTATCCTGTAACAGTTTCCATATATCTCAGCGGGCCATCCCTGCGCCATCACTCCAGAACAAGCTCCGAGTATCGTCCGGTTCCGACGGCGACCGCGCACAGCGGGTCATCCGCCGTCACCACATTGACTCCCGTCCTGGACTCCAGCAGTTCTTCAAAACCGTCAAGCAGACATCCGCCTCCTACCAGAACGATTCCGCGGCTCACCACATCGGAGGCAAGCTCCGGCGGGGTCTTCTCCAGCACGCTGTGCACCGCTTCGACCACCCGGCCTGTAAGCTCCCGGCAGGCAAGCCTGCAGTCCTCGGAACTGATACGGACCTTCTTGGGAAGGCCGGTCTCAAGGTCTCTTCCGATAAACTCCAGGAATCTCTCCTCCGGACGTTCATAGACCGTTCCTACCTGTATCTTTATCTCCTCTGCCGCCGCCTTTTCGATCACCACGCCGAACTGGCTGCGGACATAGCGGATGATAGCCTCATCGTAGTCATTTCCGCCCACCTTCACCCGGGTGCTGACAACGATCCCGTCCATGGAAAGAATCGCGACATTCGTGCTTCCTCCGCCGATATCAACAATCATGTTCCCGCAGGGTCTCGAAAAATCGATCCCCGCCCCGATCGCCGCCGCGATCGGCTCCTCCACCATGTAGACGTCTCTTGCCCCGGCCTGATAGGCAGCATCCTCCACCGCATGGCGCTCCACCTGGGTCAGGCCGACCGGTATACAGATACATACGCGCGGTTTCCGGAAGGACAGCCTTCCTACCGCCTTCTGAATGAAATAACGCAGCATCTGCTCCGTCACCACATAGTCGGCGATGATGCCGTTCTCCAGGGGCTGGATCTGCTTCAGGTTGCCGGCAGAGCGGGACAGCTGGATCCGCGCCTCTTCTCCAATGGCGCGTATCTTATCCTCGTCTCTGTCATAGGCTGCGACAGAGGGTTCCTTCAAAACAACGCCCCTGCCGCGCACATACACCAGAATGCTGCATGTGCCCAGATCGATTCCTACATCCGTTACTGCCATCTCATTTTATCCTTCCCTGCTGTTGTCAGGAACGTCCTCTGCCTGTCCGGCCGCGCGTCTTCCTGCTGCTGTTGTCAGGACTCCTCCTGCACGGATGCACGCTTCCTCCGCCTGAGCGTCAGGATCAGGATCAATGACCCTGCCGCAAGCACCGCCGCGAGCACCTGGGACACCGCGACCCGGGTTCCCGGAATCAGCAGCTGATCCGTCCTCAGGCCCTCGATCCAGAACCGGCCGATTCCGTAAAGCAGAAGATACAGCAGAAAGATCTCTCCGTCAAACTTCTTCTTCCGCCGGAGGGTCACCACCAGCAGGATCACAAGCACGCCCAGGTTCCACATCGACTCATACAGAAACGTCGGCGTAACCTGGATGTATTCCACTCCGTCGATCACAACCGCATGCTCCCGCATCCGCTGCGTCACCTCATCCGCACGCACATCGGCAAGGGGAAGACGCATGGCAAACAGGGAATCTGTATATTCGCCGAAAGCTTCCCTGTTGAAAAAGTTTCCCCACCGGCCGATGATCTGTCCGGTAACCATTCCGAGGCAGGCGGTATCCAGGACAAGGGGAATCTTCAGCTTCTTCCATCTGCAGTAGATCAGCACGGCTGCAACCGCCCCGATCAAAGACCCGTAGAGCGCAAGTCCTCCGCCCCTGAAATCAAATATCTCAGCCGGATGCGCGCCGTAGTAATCCCAGGTAAACGCCACATAATAGGTACGCGCGCCGAGCAGTCCGAGGACGATGCCAAGCAGCGCGATATTCGTATAGTCCTCCGGATTCTGGCCTGTCTTCTTCGCCACCCACGAAGCCACCAGCAGCCCTGTCAGGATCCCGAGAGCCATCGTCACCCCATATACCGCCACCGGATAAGAGAATATCCGGAAGGAGCGGATCACATGATTCAATTGAATCCCAAGGTGCGGAAACTCAATAGACATAATCTTATACATTAAACCGGAACAGGATCACATCGCCGTCCTGCACCACGTATTCTTTTCCTTCCAGGCGCACGATTCCCTTCTCCCGGGCCGCGCCCAGAGATCCGCATTCCAGAAGATCCCTGTAGTTGACAACCTCGGCCCGGATGAATCCGCGCTCAAAATCGCTGTGGATCCTGCCTGCTGCCTGCGGCGCTTTGGTTCCCTTCTGAATCGTCCACGCTCTTGTCTCCTTCTCCCCCGCAGTCAGGAAGCTCATCAGTCCCAGCAGGCTGTAGCTGGCCCGGATCAGCTTGTCCAGCCCGGACTCCTTCAGCCCCAGATCCTCCAGGAACATCTGCTTCTCATCGTCATCCAGTTCGGAGATCTCCTCTTCAATCTGCGCGCAGACGACAAACACTTCTGAATGCGTCGAAGCCGCAAGCGCGCGCACTGCCTGTACATGGGGATTGTGCACGCCATCGTCCGCCGCATCGTCCTCGGCCACATTTGCCGCGAAGATCACCGGCTTGTCCGTCAGAAGACCATATTCCTTCAGAAGCGCTTCCTCGGTCTCATTCTTCCTCTCAAATGTGATCGCCTTCTTCCCGTCCTCCAGATGCGCTTTCAGCCGCTGCATCATCTCCAGCTCAGCAGCCGCCTCCTTGTCGTTTTTCGCGGATCTTCCGACACGTGTCATCCTGCGTTCGAGCACCTCGAGATCCGCAAAGATCAGTTCCAGGTCGATGGTCTCGATGTCCCGCGCAGGATCCACACTGCCGTCCACATGTACGACATTCGCGTCCTCAAAGCAGCGTACCACATGAACGATGGCATCGCACTCGCGGATGTTGGCCAGGAACTGATTGCCAAGTCCCTCCCCCTTCGAAGCGCCTTTCACCAGCCCGGCGATATCGACGAACTCGATCACGGCCGGCGTGATCTTTTTCGATTGATAAAGATCACCCAGGAGTCTGAGTCTCTCATCCGGTACAGCAACCACGCCCACATTCGGATCGATGGTGCAGAACGGATAGTTCGCAGACTCCGCCCCGGCTTTGGTCAGTGAGTTGAACAGGGTGCTCTTGCCGACATTTGGCAGCCCTACGATCCCTAATTTCATTTTGACGATATCTCCTTCATCATGCTGTATCTGTCTGCGGGTCTCTTTCCACAGCAGATCATGCTGTATCTGTCTGCGGGGCTCTCTCCACAGCAAAAAAAGCCCGCATCTGTCAATATTCCTTCGGAACCTCGCTGACACCGCAGCCCAGCCGGAATTCCTCCAGTTCCTCCCGTCCCCGGATCACGGCGTACTCCCGGAAATGCCCTGTCGTGCGGTCCCTGAATCCCGCTACCATCTCACCATTGCAGATACTGCACCGAAGAACCGGCTTCTCCCGCTCCCTGTCATATTCCGGCCGGTTCACCGGCTTACGCTTTCCGGAAAAGAGTCCCATCTTTGCTCCTTCCTCTGACTGTGTGAGGGATCCCGGGATACCGCTTTCCCGGCGCAGCCCCGGCTTTATGGCGTATCCTTCGACTCCACCATCATCAGCATCCCGCTGTCAAACCTCACTTCCGCACATTCATTTTCGATCTCATTGGATACCGTCAGGGTCTCCGCATTGGTGATCCTGCCATTCTCCATCGGAAAATGAAAACCCGTCAGCGTCACACCCCTCACTTCAGTCCCCCACGCAAAGAGAGACACATACTTCCCCCACTGCTCCCTTTTCCGGATCCGGAAGCTGCTCTGGTGAATGGTGATCCTGTTATACGGATCCACGATCCGACCGACAACGCCGCGCTCCGACAGCATCGCCAGAAGCTGGACCGTTCCAAGGACATGGTCAAATCTCGTGCCGGTGGTGCCCAGAAAATCGATTTCCCTGCAGCCCTTCTCCACCGCCCTCCTTGCCGCGATCTCCGTATCCGTATAGTCCTTCTCCCACCGGTATCTGTGTACCTCAACCGCAGGATGCTTCTTCAGGTAACGATCCTCATAGCCGGCAGGCACCGAATCGAAATCTCCCACGATCAGGTCCGGTACGATCCCGTTCCTGTCCAGAAACAGAAGTCCCCGGTCAGCGGCAATCAGAAGTGACCGCTCCCTCCTGCGGAAAACGGAGTCCAGAAACGAGAGGGCAAAATCCTCTTCGATTCTGCCCCCCGCTATGATGATCGCATGCTCCTTCATACTCCCATTCCTCTTTCCGACGGCTCAGGATAATGCACCTGATCCGATAAAACGCCAGTTTCCCGTACATTTTCGGCTGCCGCACCGGGGAATGCAGCGAGCCGGACCGCGGGACGCTTACACGCTCTGCGGGAAATGCGCCGTCAGCTTCCGGTAATTCTGTCCGATCTCTCCGCCGAACACCGCGGAGCCGGCAACGATCACATGGGCGCCCGCCTCTATCACCAGATCGATCGTCTCATCGTTCACGCCGCCGTCCACTTCGATCGGGATGGAAAGGCCTTTCTGATCAAGGATCGCGCGAAGCTGCGAGATCTTTGCAAGCGTGCCCGGTATCAGCTTCTGGCCGCCGAATCCCGGATTCACCGTCATGAGCAGAATCATGTCCGCTTTTTCACAGACGTAGTCCAGAACACTGAGCGAGGTGGCGGGGTTGAGCGCGATCCCCGTTTTCAGGCCTCTGTCATGAATCTGATCCAGAACACGGTCCAGATGTACGCAGGCCTCCGCATGCACCGTGATCCCGTCTGCCCCCGCGTCTGCGAAGTCGTCCACATACCGCTCCGGGCTTTTGATCATCAGATGCACATCATAAAACATGTCTGTCAGAGGACGGATCGATTTCAGAACAGGCATCCCAAAAGAGATGCTCGGAACGAACAGGCCGTCCATTACATCAAAATGCAGATACTTTGCGCCGCAGCGCTTTACCGCCAGTATGTCCTCTCCCAGATGGGTGAAATCAGCGGAAAGAATCGACGGTGCCAGATTGTATTCCATACTATTCCCTCTTACGTGTCCTTCGCCGTAAACTGCCGGCAGCATCAGTATCTTCGCTGCGAAGAGACCTCCCCGACCAGCTGCAGGTAGCTGTCATACCGTTCCCGGCTGATCAGCCCCTTCTCCAAAGCTGTCTTTACACCGCAGTCAGGCTCATGGATATGCATGCACCCCTGAAACCGGCACTGTGGTTCATATTCTTCAAACTCCGGAAAGAAGGACTTTACATCTTCTTTTTCGATCCCGCGAAGCTCCAGGCTCGAAAAACCAGGCGTATCGAAAAAGAAGGTGCCGTCGCCGACAGCGAACAGCTGCGCATGGCGGGTCGTCTGTTTCCCCCGTTCCGTCCGGCGGGACAGAGCACCGACCTCCATTCCCGCCTCCGGGCACAGACAGTTCGTCAGAGAGCTCTTCCCAACACCGCTCGGGCCGGCCAGCACAGTGGTTTTTCCCTTCATCAGCTCCCGGATCTGCTCCAGCCCTTCCTGCTTCCTTACGCTCACCGTCAGAACACGGCATCCGCTGCGGCTGTAGGAACGCGCGAGCTTTTCCCTTGTTTCTTCATCCGCGAGATCGCTCTTATTGAAACAGATCACGACAGGGATTCCCAGCCGCTGCATCTCGATCAGAAAGCGGTCAAGAAGGGAAAGATTCGGCTCAGGGCTCACAAAGGAAAACATGACCAGCGCCTGATCCACATTGGCCACGGGAGGCCGGATCAGCCGGCTTCGGCGCGGCGCGATCGTCTCGACGTATCCCTCCACATCCTGCGCCTTCGTCAGCCGGAAGGTACAGTCGTCGCCGGTCAGCGGCCGGAAGCTGTCCTTGCGGAAGACGCCCCGCGCACGGCATTGATAGACGTGTCCGTCCTCATAACACCAGACAAAATAGAAGCCTCCCACCGCCCGGATAATCTTTCCCGTTCTGTCACTGCTCATAGAACTCGATTCCGTCATACCGTGTTGTCGACTGGATATTTCCATATCCGTCCATCACATATACGTAAGCGGTTCCGGAAGACACACCGGGCGCTCCCTCAAGGTTCATAAGATACGGAAACTCCGTCACGCCCTCAAAGACTGTCGTCTCGGTACCATTCTGCGACAGGGTTATACGGACCCTGCTTCCGTCGGTATAACCCGAAGGTGCCTGAAGCTGCGCGTAACACATCCATTTGCTGTCCGAATCCTGAACCGCCTGATTCTGCCCCTCGCCCGGATTCAGAACAACCGCGTTCTCCGGTCCCGTCGACACGGTAATCGTAATGGAAGATCCTGTCTTCACACTGCTGCCCGGAGCGGGATCCTGCCGGATCACAAGGTTTTCCGGCACCGTATCGCTGGGTTCGCTCGCCACATAGACATACAGGCCTGAATTCGTCAGCATGGTAACCGCGTCGTCCTTGTATTTGCCCTGGGTATCAGGCACCTTGATCGACTGGATATCCTCGCCCTGGCTGATATACAGGGAAATCATATCCCCTTCGTGTACAGAAGACCCCGCGCCGGGGTTCGTTGTGATCACACGTCCGGCCTCCACCGAGTCGCTGTAACGGGTATTGTCCACCGAAACCTGAAGTCCCATGCTGCGGATCGCCTGTTCCGCATCCTCCTGTGTCCTGTTCGTCAGGTCGGGGACGGTAAGCGCCTCAGCGGAACCGATCGACAGTGTGTACCCTACCCTTGTATTCCTCTCAACCACGGTTCCCGGCTCCACATCCTGCTCTGCGATCTGGCCGTTTGCGTATTCATTCGAGCTTGTCTCTCCCAGATACTTATAACCGAGTCCCTTCTCCTTCAGCAAAGACTGCGCCTCGTTCTCCGTCCGCCCTCTCAGATCAGGCACGGCAACCTGCTGCGAAGCTGCCGCAGCGCCGGAGGCTTCTGTCATGTTCCTGTTCGCGCGCGGACCGAACACATCAAAGGTATGAATGATCAGGTAAAGAATCAGCAGGCCGATCGCCGCGGCAACACTGATCGAAATGATGGTCACGATCTTCTCAGAACCTGAGAGCGAAGACCTTTTCCCGGAATGACCGCCTTTGCCGCCAATGTCCCCCCTGTCATCCGGCTCATACTCGTCGGGGTACCGTTCATAATAACCGTCATCGTCCAGCGGCTCATCCTCCGGCGGATAATTCATCCGCCCGTCATAGGACCCGTCAAACAGGCCGGGCCAGGATTCCGTATCCTGCGAACGGCGGTTGATCTCCTCCAGATCCTGGCGGGAGTACATGTGCGTCACCCCTCCGGGATTCTCCGATGCGATCCAGACAAAATCTCCATTCGGATTGATCAGGGATTCCTTCAGGTCGCGGATCAGCAGCGACATGCTCTGATAACGCCGGTCCGGGCTTTTCTGCGTGCATTTCAATATGATCTGCTCAATGGCACGCGGCAGATCGGGAACATATTCTCTCGGGGAGACAATCTCCTCCTGCAGGTGCTTCAGCGCGACCTCAACCGTGGAATCCCCGTCAAAGGGCACCCTGCCCGTCAGCATCTCATACATGGTGACGCCCAGAGAATAGATATCACTCTTGGCATCGGAGAATCCGCCCCTTGACTGCTCCGGCGCACTGTAATGCACAGAGCCCATCACATTGGAATTGATCGTGTCGGAGCTCGCGGCCCGGGCGATCCCGAAGTCAGCCACCTTGGCGGTTCCATCGGTGGAAATAATAATATTCTGCGGCTTGACATCCCTGTGAATGATGCCGTTGTTATGCGCGGCTTCAAGGCCGGAAGCAACCTGAAGACTGATGCCGGTCGCCTCACGGACAGACAGGTTCCCCTTGCTCAGAATATAGGTTTTCAGCGTGATGCCTTCGACAAGCTCCATCACGATGAAATAAACCCCGTTCTCATCTCCGACATCGTAAACATTCACGATATTCGGATGAGCGAGTCCTGCCGCGGCCTGTGCCTCGACGCGGAATTTGGACACAAACTCCTTATCGCTGCGAAACTCGGCCTTCAGGACCTTGATCGCAACGAACCGGTTCAGTTTATGATCCCGCGCGCGAAATACATCCGCCATCCCGCCGGATCCTATGCAATTGATAATCTCATACCGATTCTGAAGAAAATCGCCTGCATTCAACATAAAGTAACTCCGTCAGCCTTAGGTTCTGTACCGGATGAAGCGCAGGAAAACACAGACAGCATCCGTGTTTCCTTCGTCACTTGGCGTAGTAAGGGTCTGTTTCAGAACTTAGCCAGAACCACAGAAATGTTATCCTTCCCGCCGGCACGGTTTGCCGCGTCGATAAGCTTTTTCCCTGCTTCCGCGAGATCCCTGCTCTCATGTATGATACGGAAGATCTGTTCATCCTCCACCATGTTGGTCAATCCGTCCGAACACAGCAGCGCAAAATCGTTCCTGTTCAGCGCCACATCGAAAAAGTCAATCTGAGGATCTCCCTCCTCCCCGATCGCACGGGTGATAATATTCTTCTTCGGATGATTTTTCGCCTGATCCCGTCTGAGTTTTCCTGCCCGGACCATCTCCTCTACCAGGGAATGATCATGTGTGATCTGTTCGATCCGGTCGTCATCCACAATATAGAGTCTGGAATCCCCGACATTTGCCACATACAGACATCCGTGGTCGGGAACCGCTGCAACCAGCGTTGTCCCCATCCCTTCCAGACCGGGATCTGTCCTGGCTCTTTCACAGACCGCCCTGTTTGCCGCGCGGATCGCCTTTGACAGAACCCTGACCGTACCGCTGTCCGCGCTTCCCTCGATCACGTCTACCATTGCTTCCACGCACAGACGTGACGCAAGGTCGCCCGCAGCCTGGCCTCCCATGCCATCCGCGACAACCAGCAGTCCGTCCAGCGGTCCGATCCGGTGATCGGATGCGTAGACAAAGTCCTGATTATTATTCCGTTTTAGCCCGACATCTGTCTGTGCGTAGGACTCCATGCTACCTTTCCTTTATGTCCTCTCAGGATCTGTCATGAATCCGCGGCGCAGCTGTCCGCACGCGCCGTTGATATCCCGGCCCATTTCTCTCCTAATAGTAACAGATATTCCTCTTTTTTCAAGCATACCGCGAAATGCCTCGATCTTTGCGCGGTTCGGCCTGCGCCAGGATCGCTCCTCAACCGGATTCACCGGGATCAGGTTGATGTGGCAGTTCATCCCCCTGACAAGTTCCGCAAGCATCTGCGCATCCCCGGGAGAGGTATTCTCCCCGTCCACGCAGCTGTACTCGAAGGTAATCCTTCTGCCGGTCCGGTCATAATACTCCTTCATGGCGTCCAGAACCTGCGGAAGCGGATACTTTTTCGCGATCGGCATAAGCTTCTCCCGCTTCTCCTGGCTGGGTGCATGCAGAGAAAGCGCAAGCGTGACCGGAAGCCCTTCCCCTGCAAGCGCGCGGATATTCGGGACAATTCCGCAGGTACTGACCGTGATGTCACGAAGGCTCAGGCACTCGCCCTTCGGATCCCCCATGATGCGGAGGAAACGAACCAGATTCTCATAGTTGTCAAGCGGCTCTCCGCTTCCCATGATCACCACGTGCCCGATCCGTTCTCCGGCGGCCCGTTCCATCTGCACAACCTGGGCGATCATCTCGCCGGCGCACAGATCCCGCACCCTTCCGCCGATGGCGGAGGCACAGAACCGGCACCCCATGCTGCACCCGACCTGGGAGGAGATGCAGGCCGACAGACCATAGCTGTAACGCATGAGAACGGATTCGATCACATTGCCGTCCTCCAGCGCAAACAGGAACTTCATGGTTCCATCGATCTGTGAGGTCAGCACACGAACCTCCCGAAGCACAGGAATCCTGAACCGTTCCCCAAGACTTTTTCTCAGCGCTTTCGGGAGATTGGTCATATCGTCAAAAGACTCTGCGTGACGGACATGCAGCCATCCATAGATCTGTCCCGCACGGAAAGGCTTCTCCCCGGAAAGCAGGATCTGCTCCTCCAGCTCTTTCCGGGACATGGACAGGATATCCTCCCTCTCCAGGGCCTTATCTGCCTGTGTCTCATTCATCGTTTCGCTTCAGCCTCGCAAGGAAGAACCCATCCGTCTCATGAACCCCCGGCAGCAGCTGGAGGTATCCGCCCGCACTGGTCCGGCAGCGCAGCTGCTCAGGAAGATAGGGATCAATCGTCTCCAGATGGAACGGATAGTTCTCAAGGAAATACTTCAGGTTCATCTGATTCTCATCCGCGCCGATCGTGCAGGTCGAATAGATCAGTACCCCGCCCGGCTTTACATAGTTCTGGGAAACCGACAGGATCCTCCTCTGGATCCGGATCAGCTCCTCCTGCTTTGCAGGATTCATCCGGTAGCGGATATCCTGCTTTTTCCCGATCACACCCAGCCCGGAGCAGGGAACATCACAAAGGACAATGTCCGCCCTGTGGAAGGAGTCCTGGTCAAATGCAGTCGCGTCCTTCAATGCCGCCACCATGTTGATGATCCCCATCCGGTCGATATTCTGCTGCATCAGGCTGACCTTCTCCTCGTTTTTGTCCCTGGCTTCCACATAGCCGCTTCCCTTCAGCTTATCCGCAAGGTGCGTGCTCTTTCCGCCGGGAGCGGCACAGACATCGATGCAGTAGTCGCCCCAGTTCGGAGCCGCAATCTCCGACACCAGCATGGAGCTGACATCCTGTACATAGATCCAGCCCTGGCGAAATGCAGTCAGTGCCTGAAGATAGTTGTATCCGGAGATCCGCACCGCGTAGTCCAGGTATGGATGCTGCGAGACCTCGCAGCCCTCCTCCTCCAGGCTGTCGATAATCTCCTCCCTGGAAACCCGATCCGTTCGAAGCCTCACCGTAACAGGATTCTCGTCCTGGAAGGAATCACATACCTTTTCTACCTCTTCGAAGGAAAACTGCTCCAGCCATCTGCTGAGAATCCACTTGGGCATAGAGTAACTGACCGACAGATACTCCAGAGGATCCTCCTGCGGCAGGGGGTAGACAATGTCCTCCATTCCCCTGGCTGCAGCGCGAAGAACGCCGTTCACAAACCCTTTCAGATTGTAGAAGCCTCTCTTCTGGGCAAGCCGCACCGCCTCATTGACTACCGCGCTGTCAGGAATACTGTCCATATATTTCAGCTGATAGACGCTCATCCGCAGAAGATTGCGGATCAGAGGCTTCATATTATGGATCGGCACCTTGGAGAAGCACTCAATGATATAGTCGATCTGAATCAGATTCTCCAGCGTTCCCTCCGTTACACGGGAGATAAAAGCGCGGTCACGCTTCAGAAGATACTGGTACTTTTCCAATGTGTCGCGCAGAACAACATGGCTGTATGCCTCTCCCTCCGTGACCTCCATCAGGATGCCAAGAACGACCTCTCTCAGATTCACAGTTCCCGTCATAGCATCATCCCCACCGTTTCTGTCTCAACACACGCATCCCGCCTCAGTCAGTTCTCCGGAAGTCCCTGTCCGTTCGCTCTCCCGCAGACCGCGTCCGTTCGTTCCCCGGCAGGCCGTATCAATCCGGCCGGTCTGTCCGGAGGAGCTCTCCCGGCTGCGGATGATACCCCCGCAGATAGGCAGCTGTCTCCATCCGCTTTTTCCCTTCCGGCTGTACCTCCAGCACACAAAGCAGGCCGTCGCCGGTCCGGATGATCAGATCCTCTTTCCGGATGGCAAGAATCTCGCCCGTCTCTCCCTGTACACGCCCCGTCTCCTGTATGATCCGTTCCCCCTCAGCCGGGGAAAGGCAGCGGGTTTTCAGGATCTTCAGCATCTTCCCGTTCAGGTAAGTATATGTACCGGGCCAGGAATCATATGCCCGCACCATCCGTTCGATCTGCACCGCGCCCAGATTCCAGTCGATGAGCCCGGACTTTCTGGTCAGCATCTTCGCATAGGGAGTGGTACTCTCCAGGGGCTGTCCGGTATAGACCGCCGTGCCGTTCCGGATCTGCTCCATGGCCTGCAGAAGAAGTCCTGCTCCTTCCTTCCGCAGCTTTTCGAAAAGGCTGTCTCCCGTCTCGCCGTCAGCGATCTCCACCTCTGATTTCAGAATCATATCTCCGGTGTCCAGCCCCGCGTCCATGCGCATGATCGTGACCCCTGTCATCCTGTCCCCCGACAGGATCGACCATTGGATCGGCGCCGCTCCGCGCCATGCGGGAAGAAGGGAAGCATGGACATTCAGGCAGCCGTACGGCGGTATGTCCAGAATCTCCTGCGGAATGATCTGCCCGAACGCCGCCACGACGATGTAATCCGGATGAAGCTCCCTCAGGATCCGCGCATTTTCGGGGAGCCTGATCTTCTGCGGCTGGTAAACGGGAATCCCCTTTTCCAGCGCCAGCTCCTTGACAGGAGGCATCGTGAGCTTCGCCTTACGCCCCTTTGGCCTGTCCGGCTGTGTAAAGACTGCCGTCACCCCGTAACCGCTGTCGATCAGTGACTGCAGGATCCCGGCCGCAAAGTCCGGCGTCCCCATAAACACCACTGTCGCCATTACGCTTCCTCCGCGTCTGGCTCTTCTTCCAGCTCTGAGGTATCAAACAGTTCTCCCTCTACCCTGGTTGTATACATAACACCGTCGAGATGATCCAGCTCATGGCAGAGGGCGCGCGCCAGCAGCTCCTGCCCCTCAACCGTAACCGGCTCCATGTTCTCATTGAATCCCTCTACAATCACGTGATCCGGCCTGACAACGACCCCGGCCTTCCCCGGAACAGACAGGCAGCCTTCATTGCCCTCCTGCTGCCCTTCCTGGAGCGTCATCTTCGGATTGACCAGCACGATCGGGCCCTCACCGATGTCGATGACGACGATCCGCCGCAGCACTCCTACCTGCGGAGCCGCCAGCCCGACGCCCTCCGCGTTATACATTGTATCAAGCATATCCGAGACAAGCTCCTTCAGCCGGGGCGTCATCTCGCTTACCTCCCGGCACTTTTTCGTCAGTATCTCATCCCCGAGCTCCCTTATCTTTCTTAATGCCATGTACCTGCCTCCGCTTATTCTCCTGGCCGGGCGGCAGCCTCAGCTTTTTCTCCCGCCCATGATGTCTCATAAGTAATCTCGATATTCGAGAATCCTTCGTTGATCTCGATATATTTTTCCAGCCATCCGCGGGCGTACCTGAGCAATGCCCCCGAACTGCCTTTCATATACAGCACCTGCCTCCAGACGTCCGCGATTCTTGCTACGGTCTCATCCGCCGGTCCCAGAAGGCTGACCGGGGCATCGCCGATTACCTTTTCCAGAAACTGCCTGACATAATTTCCTGCCAGCGTCAGATGATCCTTGTCGGCGCAGCTCATGTGGACCGCGGTCAGGCTCCCCGCAGGCGGATACCCTGCGTCCTGCCGGAATCTCATCTCTCTTTCGTAGAATGCATCATAATCCTGCGCGGCCGCGCACCGGATCGCGAAATGCTCCGGTTTGTAGGTCTGGATCAGAACCCGGCCAGGCCTGTCTGACCGTCCGGCCCTCCCTGCAGCCTGCGTCAGAAGCTGGAACGTCCGCTCGTTCGCGCTGTAATTCGGAACATTCAGAGACAGATCCGCCATCAGGATTCCCATCAGTGTCACATCCGGGAAATCATGTCCCTTCACGATCATCTGCGTCCCGATCAGAATATCCGCCTCGTGCCCGGCAAATGCGGACAGTATCTTCAGCTCTGCGTCTTTTCCGGTAACCGTATCGCGGTCAAGCCGCAGGACTCTTGCGGATGGAAAGCTCTGCCGTACCTGCGTCTCAACCTGCTCCGTGCCAAACCGGAATGTACGCAGATACTGGCTCCCGCATTCCGGGCAGGCGGACGGCATCCGCTCCGTGTGCCCGCAATAGTGGCATACCAGATTTCCGCCCCTGTGCAGAGTCAGCGAAACATCGCAGTGCGGGCACCGGAGGGAATGGCCGCAGGAGGAACAGATCACCGAGCCCGAATACCCTCTGCGGTTCAGAAAGAGCATGACCTGCTCCCCCTTCTGCAGCGTATCTTTCATCTCGGCCTGCAGCGCGCCGCTCAGAATCATGCCGTCAGATGACGGTACTTCGCTTCGCAGATCTATGATCCTGGTCGCAGGAAGCGCGGAGAGCCCTGCCCGCCTGTCAAGGCGGATCAGCCCGATCTCTCCGCTCCTTGCCGCGAAGGAGGCCTCCAGGGAAGGCGTCGCCGATCCCAGCACCACACAGGCGCCCTCCAGGGCACCCCGGCGGTATGCGGTCTCCCTTGCGTGATATCTGGGAGACTGCTCACTCTGATAGCTCTCCTCATGTTCTTCATCAATCACGATGATTCCCAGATTCGGAAACGGGGTGAACAGGGCTGACCTCGGGCCGATCATGACATCCAGATCCCCCTGGCGGGCGCGGTCAAACTGATCCTGCTTTTCTCCCGCGCTCATCCTGGAATGAATGACGGATACCCTGCCGCCGAATCTGTGGTAAAACCGCATCAGTGTCTGATAGGTCAGCGCGATCTCCGGGATCAGAACGATTGCCTGCTTTCCCTGCGCGACGATCTGCCCGATCACCTCGATATACACCTCGGTCTTTCCGCTTCCGGTGACTCCCTGAATCAGAAAACGGCAGTCCGGACGCTGCCTGATCCCGGAAAGGATCCGGTCCGCAGCCGCCCTCTGCTGCTCATTGAGCTGTACCTCCTGATGGGCAAATGCCTGATCGGGTACCGGATTCCGGTATTGTCTGGTCCGCTCGATCCGGATATAACCCTTTTGTACCATCGTCCGGATCACCGTGCCTGTCACATGCAGCTTTCCGGTGCACACCTCATAAGGAAGCCTCTCTTCCTGAAGCAGAGCCTCCATCAGGCGAAGCCTTGCCTGCTGATGGAGACGTTTCATCTCTTCCGCTTCCTGCTCTGCGCGGTTCCGGTCAAGCGCCAGACAGACGATCCGTTTCTGTCTCACAGCGGTTTTCTTTCGCGCAGGAAGCACGGTCCGCAAGGCTGAGGCGAGAGAAGACCCGTAGCGGTCACGGATCCATACCGCAAGCGCCGTAAGTCTTTTTTCTTCATCCGAAAGACGCGTGACGACGGCGATGATCGGCTTGATCTTATCCGGATCCACCCTGGGTGTTTCGGATATCGACATCACATATCCTGTGATCGTCCGGTTTCCGTTCCCGAAAGGCGCCTGAATGATGACGCCCTCTTCCACCTCTTTCTCCAGGTGCTCCGGAATCAGATACTGAAATGTCCTGTCCAGAGCCTTTGCCGTGATATCAACTGCCACATCCGCGTATCTCATAGATCCGGATTACTTCCCCTTTTCTTCTTCCAGAACCTCCGCGATCAACACCCTCTCATCCATCGGATACTTTTTCCCGCAGATTTCCTGATAGTCCTCATGTCCCTTCCCGGCCAGCACGATCACATCTCCGGGTCTTCCTCCGGTGATCGCCGCGCGGATCGCCTCTTTGCGGTCCGTGATACGGATATATTTTCCGCTCGTTTTCCGGATTCCCTTTTCGATATCATCCAGAATGGCTTCCGGGTTCTCATAGCGGGGATTGTCCGAAGTGATAATCGTGAGATCCGCGCACCGTCCGGAAACCTCGCCCATCTCATAGCGTCTGCTCCTGGCGCGGTTTCCTCCGCAGCCGAACACCGCCACCAGTCTCTTCGGGCGGTATTCCCGCAGTGTGGTAAGGATGCTCTCCAGAGCCATGGCGTTATGGGCGTAATCGATCAGGAAGGTGAATTCGTCGCTGACCTTTACGATCTCAACGCGGCCTCTGACCTTTACGACGGCCAGCGCTTTTTTGATCTGTTCCTCTTCCACGCCGAAATGTCTGCATACCGCGATCGCGCAGAGTGCATTGTAAACGGAGAATTTCCCGGGAATATCTGTCTCTGCGTGGAATTCCAGGGTTCCTTTTACATCGAACTCTGTTCCGAGGCAGCCAGGCCGTGAGACCAGGCGGATATTCTTCGCATACAGGTTATCTGACGGTCTGAGGCCAAAGGTTTCCACCTCACAGGTGTGGTTCTCCAGGATCCGGCCAAGGTGGATGTCGTCTCCATTGAAAATGCCGTATCTGCACATCCTGAACAACCGGCTTTTACATTCCATATAGTCCTCGAAGGAGGTGTGTTCTCCCGGGCCGATATGGTCTGCCGACATGTTCGTGAATACGCCGATGTCAAATGTGATGCCTTCCACCCGGTGCATCATGAGGGCCTGTGAACTGACTTCCATCACGACTGCCCTGCAGCCGTCTTTTTCCATCCTGTACAGGTATTCCTGAAGGACGATGGATTCGGGCGTCGTGTTCGTGCTTGGAATCTTCGTGTCTCCGAACAGGGTTTCTATGGTTCCGATCAGTCCTGTCCTGATGCCGGCCGCTTCCAGCATTCCTTTTATCATGTAGGTGGCCGTGGTTTTTCCTTTGGTTCCGGTGATGCCGATCATCTTCAGTTTCCTGGCGGGATAGTCATACCATGCCGCCGCCATGCGTGCCATCGCGATTCTGGTGTCCGGAACGATTATGAGTGTTACGTCCGCCGGAACTTCAACTTTTTCTTCCGCTATGATCGCGGCCGCGCCTTTCGCGGCAACCTCGGCGGCAAACTTGTGTCCGTCAAAAGCAGTTCCCCGTATGCAGGGGAAGACGCAGTCTTTTTTTACCTTGCGGGAGTCGTTGACGATTCCACTGATCTCTATTTCTGTACTGCCTTGCAGGATTTTGTATTCTGTTTTTTCGAGAAGTCGGGTCAGTGTCATTTCTTTGCTCCTTTCCCTGCGTTTCCGGTTTTCCTGTTAATTATACCATTCTCACTTTCCGCACTCAAGCCGCGAATGGATTCCTGTACCAGGCTGTCTGCGTCCTGATCCTCCCCGCTTCATATTCTCCGCTTGATATCCCCTGCTTCATATGCCCCGCTCCAGAAGGGTGTACCCGACGCAAACCTGTAGCCCGCTTCGCTGAGCTATCTGCTAACTCCGACTAAGGTTTGCGGAGATTCGCATCACGCACCGCTCTTCTCCGCAAACCTAAGTCTACGTAAGCAGAGGATCTCAGCTCGCTCCTGCAAATGGTTTGCTTACGGGTACGCCCCTTCTTCCGCTGACTCATCACAGTCCGGAAGATGTCAAACCGGGCGGATGTCAGACCGGAGGCAGCCGACGCAAGCCGTTTCTCCATAAGCAGACAATTCCAGCAGGAACGAAGCCGGAATCCACTGCTTACGCAGACCTGGAGTCCGGGGTATGAAGATATCGTCCGCTGAATACCCCGGACTCCTGGTCGGAGTTAGCAGTTAGTCCGGCGCAGTGGGCTGGGTCTGCGTTGGAGAAACGCGCCCGGAGGATGCCGTACTCACAGTGATAACTGAAAAGGCAGCATACCAGCAGACGGCAACATGTGCGCTGGATCTGCGTTGGAGAAACGCGCCTGGAGGATGCCGTACTCTCAGTGACTGCCAAAAAGGCAGCAT
>CAJOQO010000067.1 GCA_905236545.1 uncultured Lachnospiraceae bacterium | reverse complement strand
TGTCGCCAGCCGGATCCTTGTCTTGCGCCTACCGGATCCGCGCGTGGAACTCCTGCAGACTTGTGATGCCGGGCGCCTCCGCGCGCATTTCCGAACGGATGCCGGACGCGGTTGCAAGCGCTGCGGCCATCGTCGTGAAGTATGGAATGTGATGCCTGATCGCGCTCTTGCGGATGTAGGAGTCATCGATGGCATCCTTTTTCCCGAGCGGCGTGTTGATGATCAGGTCGATCCTGCCGTTCGTGATCGCATCCAGGATATTCGGCCGGCCTTCATAGTTTTTCAGAATCTTCTCCGCCTTGATGCCGGCCTCGGTGATCATCTTCCAGGAACCCTCCGTCGCAACGATCCTGAAGCCGCATTCCGCAAAATGAGACGCGACCTCGATGAGCTCGTCTTTGTCCCGGTCAGAAACGCTGATCAGCACCGTCCCGCTCTTCGGGAGCGGTGTGCGCGTTGCCTCCTGCGCAAGGTAAAATGCGCGGCCCCAGTGTTCGCTCAGCCCGAGCACCTCTCCGGTGGAGCGCATCTCCGGCCCGAGAACCGGATCAACCTCCTGGAACATGTTGAAGGGGAATACGGCCTCCTTCACGCCGTAGTACGGAATCTTTTTCTCCTTCAGCTCCGGTACGGGGGAAGGCCTTCCGGTGAGCGCGCCGGTCATAATATCGGTCGCGATGCGCACCATATTGATATCGCAGACCTTCGATACGAGCGGAACTGTCCGGGAAGCGCGCGGATTCGCCTCGATGACGAAAACCTTTCCGTCCTCGATCGCGTACTGCATGTTCATGAGGCCGACCACATTCATCTCGCGGGCGATCTTCTTCGTGTAAGCGCGGATCGTCTGCACCTGCTCGTCACTCAGATGGCGGGACGGCAGGATGCAGGCGGAGTCGCCGCTGTGAATGCCTGCAAGCTCGATATGCTCCATGACGGCGGGAACAAAGACATTCTCCCCGTCAGAGATGGCATCGGCCTCGCATTCGGTGGCGTGGTGCAGGAAGCGGTCGATCAGGATCGGCCGGTCGGGCGTGACGCCGATCGCCGCCTTCATATAGCTTTCCATCTGCCGGTCGTCGTGCACAACCTCCATGCCGCGTCCGCCCAGGACAAAGGATGGCCTGACCATCACCGGATAACCGATCCTTCCGGCGATTTCCTTTGCCTCCTCAACCGTAACTGCCATACCGGCTTCCGGCATCGGGATCTCCAGCTTCTCCATCATGGCGCGGAACAGATCCCTGTCCTCGGCCATATCGATCGTTTCCGGAGTGGTGCCCAGGATCCGGACACCGTACTTCTTCAGGTCAGCTGCCAGATTGAGAGGCGTCTGGCCGCCGAACTGCGCGATGACGCCGACCGGCTTTTCTTTTCTGTAGATCGAAAGGACATCCTCCAGCGTCAGCGGTTCAAAATACAGTTTATCCGACGTATCGTAATCTGTCGATACCGTTTCAGGATTGCAGTTGACGATGACGGTTCCGAAACCGAGATCACGCAGCGCGTAGGCGGCATGGACACAGCAGTAGTCGAATTCGATTCCCTGCCCGATCCGGTTCGGGCCGCCGCCGAGGATCATGACCTTCGGCCTGCTCTCTTCGACCGGATCGCGGTCTTCCTCCAGATTGTAGGAAGAGTAGTAGTAGGCGGCATCCTTCGTGCCGGAGACATGTACTCCTTCCCATTTCTCCGTGACGCCCAGGTTCTCCCGCTGCTCCCGGATCGCCTCCTCGCTGATCCCCGTGATCTCGGACAGATAGCGGTCTGAGAATCCATCCTTCTTTGCCTGTACGAGAAGATCGTTCGGGATCCGCCCGGAAACGATGGCGTATCTTCCGGCAACAGCCGCTGTCGCCGCGTTCTCGGAGGACGTACCCGCAACATAGGTACCGGCTTCGATTACGCCGCTGCTGTCTGCAGGATCGGCAAGGGATGCTTCAGCGGTTCCCGCAGCCGCGGCCGCGATGGCTTCCTCTTCCTCGACCAGCTCCTTCATCTGCTCGAGGAACCACGTCTTGATCTTCGTGAGCTCGTGCAGCTTCTCAATATCCGCGCCCTTGCGCAGCGCTTCATATATAATAAACTGTCTTTCGCTGGTCGGATAGACAAGCATCGATAAAAG
>CAJOQO010000066.1 GCA_905236545.1 uncultured Lachnospiraceae bacterium | reverse complement strand
CCGTGCGGAGCCGAACGATGCTTCTTTCAGCCAGAGGGAAGCGGAAACGCCGGCCGGGCCGGGTACGGCTGAAACGCCGGCCGAACGGTATACGGAAGTACCTGTGCAGGAGCCGGCCGACCGGTCTTCTGCTGAAGGATCTGGCGCATCCGGCGTTTCGTCTCCTGCCTGGAAGGAGGCGGAACCTGCAGCAGGAGGCGTTCAGGAAATTGGAGCCGTACAGAACGATGGAGCCGGGAAGGACAGCGGAACCGCACAGAATCATGGAAGCAGAGCTTCCGATAAAAAACAGACGAGAGAGCAGAAGGCTCCGAAAAAGAAGTTTTCCCTGAAGGAATGGGAGCCGGGTCCGAACGTACCGAATCAGCTCACGATCATCAGAATCTGCATGATCCCGCTGTTTGTCGTATTCCTTCTTTGGGTACCGAAGCCGGGCGGCAATATCGTCGCGATGATCATCTTCATCCTCGCTGCCCTGACTGATACGGCAGACGGATACATTGCCAGAAAGTACCATTATGTTACAACCTTCGGCAAGTTCATGGATCCCCTTGCGGATAAACTTCTCGTTTGTTCCGCTCTGATCTGCCTGGTCGACTTGGGCAGGATCGAAAGCTGGATCGTGATTATCATCATCGCGCGCGAGTTCATCATATCCGGTTTCCGCCTTGTAGCGGCGGAGAAGGGAGTCGTGATCGCGGCGAATATCTGGGGAAAGATCAAGACAGTTGTCCAGATGCTTATGGCAATCCTGATGATAGGAAACTTTGGCGGGTTCCTTGGAGGCTGCGCCCAGTTCCTGAAATGGGTCGCCCTTGTGCTTACGCTGATTTCCCTGGCAACGTATATGTTCTCAAACCGTCATGTACTGAGTGATCAGATTTAAGGAGCTGACAGGGGGCAGAAACTGCCCCCTGTTTATGAATGAAGCAGGTTCGGTTTAAGACCTGTTCCGCAATGTTTTATTTGGAAGGATGGCCTGTTAAAATTGGATAAGATAAAGATGACGACTCCGCTTGTCGAGATGGACGGCGATGAGATGACCCGTATTCTGTGGAAGATGATCAAGGAGGAACTGATCCTTCCGTATGTGGATCTGAAGACAGAATACTATGATCTTGGACTGAAAAAAAGGGACGAGACGGATGACCGGATAACGGTTGAGGCGGCACATGCAGCCCTGCGGCTGGGGGTCGCGGTCAAATGCGCCACGATCACGCCGAACGCGGACCGTGTCAGGGAATACGGACTGAAGCAGATGTGGAAAAGTCCGAACGGAACGATCCGGGCGATCATGGATGGAACCGTGTTCCGCTGCCCGATCGTCGTGCGCGGAATAGAACCGAATGTCCGCACCTGGAAGAAACCGATCACGATCGCGAGACACGCCTACGGAGATATCTATAAGAATACGGAAATTGTTGTCCCCGGCCCGGGAAAGGCGGAGCTGGTATTCACCGGCGCGGACGGGACACAGATCAGAGAGCTGATCCAGGAGATGGATGGCCCGGGCATCCTGCAGGGATGGCACAACCTGGACCGTTCGATCGAAAGCTTTGCCCGCAGCTGCTTTGAATACGCGCTTGACGCCGGGCAGGATATCTGGTTTGCCTCAAAGGACACCATCTCGAAAAAATATGACGCAAGATTCCGGGAGATCTTTGAGCGCATTTTCCGGGAAGAATACGAGGAAAGATTTGAGAAGGCGAAGATCCGCTATTTCTATACGCTGATCGATGACGCGGTGGCGAGAGTCATGAAGAGCGAAGGCGGGTTCATCTGGGCATGCAAGAATTATGACGGCGATGTTATGAGCGACATGCTTTCCTCTGCCTTCGGATCCCTCGCGATGATGACAAGCGTTCTTGTGAATCCGGACGGGAAGTATGAGTACGAAGCCGCCCACGGAACGGTTCAGAGACATTATTACCGTTATCTGAAGGGAGAAGAAACCTCAACGAACTCTGTCGCAACGATCTTCGCGTGGTCGGGCGCCCTGAAAAAGCGTGCCCAGCTGGACGGTCTGAAGGATCTGGAGCGCTACGCGGATGCGCTCGGGCACGCTACCCTGAGAACGATCGAAGAGGGGGAGATGACGGGTGATCTTGCACTGATTACTTCTCTTGCTTCTGTCAGAAAATGCACCAGCTCAGAGTTTATCGCCGCGGTCAGAAAGCGTCTGGAGGAAGAATTGAATGGCATCTGAGGACTATATCAAGGCTCAGAAAAGCGGGAAGGCGGCTTACCGCAAGGCAGTCGGCAGAGGCGAGTACCCTTATCTGCCCGCGCTGGACGAGATCGTTGACAGCCGCAGCATCCTGTCGGAAGAACCGCTGGGGCTCGTGAGCATTCCCCTGGAACAGATCGTCGGCACCAAGACCGTAGGAAGAAAGACTTCTTTTGCCTCCAACTATATGCCCCTCATGCCGGAAAACAGTGAATTCGCCCGGAAATGGACCGGCGTCGTCGCCTATCACCTGGATCAGGGGGTTGGAGATCCGATCGTCGCTTATGAGTACATGAACCGCTTTTATGTGCTGGAAGGCAACAAACGGGTCAGTGTGCTGAAGTATTTCCATGCGGATTCCATCGAGGGAACCGTGACAAGGCTCGTTCCTTATCCTGCCGAGACAGAGGAAAACAGGATCTATTATGAGTTCATGTCATTTTACAAGGACTCCCAGATCAATTATCTCTTTTTCTCCAAGAGGGGAAGCTATGAGCAGCTGACGGAGGCGGTCGGCAAAAAAAGCGGTGAAAAATGGACGGATGATGAGAAGATGGACTTCCGTTCTCTCTACAACCGTTTTTCCAGGATCTATGAGGCGAAGGGCGGCGATACGCTTCCCGGGACTGCAGGCGACGCGCTTCTTTTTTACCTGTCTCTGTATCCGTACAGGGAAGTGCTGGGAAAGAGTACCGATGAGATGAAGTCGGATGTGGCCAGGATCTGGGAAGATATCTCATCCGTATCCGGCGGCACAAAAACGAATGATTCGGTGGTGTTCCGGCCGTCCCAGGAGACCGGGGGAAGCATCTTCACCAGGTTCTTCGGCCTGCAGATGGTCCGCCAGCTGAAGGTTGCCTTTATCCATGACCGCCCGGTTGAGATGTCCAGCTGGTCCTATACGCATGAGCTTGGACGCATGCATCTTGACCAGGTATTCGGGGACAAGATCTATACGGAGGCATTTTTCCTGAAGGAGTCAAGCTCGGATATCTCCGAACTGATCGAATTCGTGATCGATTCAGGATTCCATATGATCTTCACCACAAGCACCCGGTTCCTTGCGGCAAGCCTGAAGGCGTCCATCGAGCATCCCGGGGTGAAGATCCTCAATTGCTCCGTGGGGCAGCCTTACCGGACGCTCCGGACTTATTTCGGAAGGCTGTATGAGGCAAAGTATCTGTGCGGAATGATCGCGGGGGCCATGACGCCGAATGACAGGATCGCCTATCAGGCGCCTCTTCCGAACTATGGCAGCATCGCCGATATCAACGCGTTTGCGCTTGGAGCGCAGATGACGAACCCGCGCGCGAAGGTGTATCTGCACTGGATGAGCCAGACCGATACGGAGCCGCTCAGGGATCTTCTGGACCGGGAAAAGATCTGTGTTGTTTCGGACTCGGATATGATCACGCCGGCGTCCAGGGACCGCAGCTACGGCCTGTATATGACCGGAAACGGGCTGATGCAGAGACTCGCTACGCCGATCTGGAACTGGGGGCGGTTCTATGAGCGGATCATCCGGGACTTCCTGCAGGGCAACTGGGACAATGACAGGCAGGCGAAGCAGAAGAGCGCGATCAATTACTGGTGGGGGATCTCCGGCGGAGTGATCGATCTGATCACATCGGATGAGCTGCCACGCGGGATCGAAACCCTGACGAATATCATCAAAAGTCAGATGTACGCGGACTATTTCAATCCGTTCCGGGGGCAGTTCCTCAGGCAGGACGGGTCTGTTGCCGGCCGGAAGGATCAGTCGCTGACGCCGGAGGAGATCATCATGATGGATTATCTGGCAGACGGGGTGATCGGTTCCATCCCCGCCAGCTGGGAGCTGACGGATGACGCGAGAGAGAAGGTTGAGCTGCAGGGACGTATCACACCTGCGATGACGACGGTGGAGTAAATGAAGATTCTTCTGATTGCAGACGAGCCTTGTAAAGCTCTTTGGGACTATTATGACGGGGAGAGGCTGAAGGGGATCGACCTGATCCTCTCGGCGGGGGATCTTCCGCCTCAGTATCTTTCTTTTCTGGTTACCTTCGCAAACTGTCCGCTTCTCTATGTTCACGGGAATCACGACGGCGTCTATGCCAGGAAGAATCCGGACGGATGCATCGATATCGACGGGAAGGTTTACCGGTTTGGCGGGATCCGGATCTTCGGGCTCGGCGGATCCATGGCATATAATGAAGGCCCTCATCAGTATACGGAGAGGCAGATGGCTTCCCGGGCGAGAAAAGCGGCTTTCTCCCTGATGCGCAGCAGAGGGTTTGATATTCTGCTGACCCATGCGCCGATCAGGGGAGTCAATGACCAGGAGGACCTGCCGCACCGGGGCTTTCAGGTTTTTGACACGCTTCTTCGGAAGTATTCTCCCGGCTATATGGTACACGGTCATGTCCACATGAACTATGGTTACCGGATCCCAAGGGAGATCCGGCACAGGGACACGACCGTGATCAATGCTTATGAGAGGTATCTTCTTGACTATCCCGACTGATCCCTTATACGGAGATGCTTTCCCCGGTCAGCCGTTCGTAAGCCTCCCGGTACCTCTGAATCGTCTTTTCTATCACATCGTCCGGGAGAAGATAATCACTGTCCGGATGCGCCTTCAGCCAGTCGCGGACATACTGCTTGTCAAAGGACGGCTGGCCGGATCCCTCCCTGTATTCCTCAAGCGGCCAGAATCTGGAGGAATCCGGCGTCAGGACCTCATCCGCCAGGGTGATCTGCCCGTTTTCATCCAGTCCGAATCCAAATTTCGTATCCGCGATGATGATTCCGCGGGAGAGGGCGTACCCGGCGCATCTTGAGTAGAGTGCCAGTGACTTGTCGCGCAGGGCGGCGGCGTATTCTTCCCCCCGGCCCGGAAACTGCTTTTCCAGAACCCTGACGGAGTTTTCGTAGGTGATATTCTCATCGTGGTCTCCGAGGTCAGCCTTGGTGGACGGCGTATAGATCGGCCCGGAAAGCTTCTGGGATTCCTTCAGTCCCTCTTCCAGCGCGATACCGCACACACATCCCGTTTTCCGGTAGCTCTCCCAGCCGCTTCCCGTGATGTAACCGCGCACGATGCATTCCAGCGGAAGCATGGCCAGCTTCTTCACTTTCATGGAATTGCCGCGGAAGGCGGGCTTGCGGAAAAACTCCGGCAGATCGGCGGGATCGATGGACAGCATGTGATTCGGAAGAAGGTCCTTCGTATAGTCGAACCAGAAGGCTGACATACGGGTCAGGATCTCTCCCTTTCCCCTGACCGTGTTTTTCAGAATATGGTCAAACGCGGATATGCGGTCTGTCGCGGTGATGATCAGGCTGTCGCCGATCTCATAGATTTCCCTGACCTTTCCGGATTTTATTGGTGTGAATTCCTGCATGATATCTCCTCCTGATGACTAGTACCCCGAATATTAATTAACTGGCACATTCGCTTGTCTGATTGCTCATACACTGCGTTATCGTCGGTCGTTGATGACAAGTTACGATTCACGGTTCCTTCCCGTGCAGCGCTACCCCAGCTGCTCCCATTCCTCATAGAGCTTCTCGAGCTCCGCTCCGATCCCGGCTTTCTCTTCGGTCAGCTCCGTCACTTTTTGAAGATCGGAATAAACCTCCTCCTTTGCCAGCAGTTCATCGATCCGGGCATCCCTCTCTTCAAGGGCGGTAATCCTTTCCTCGGTCTCCCGGAGCATGGCTTCCTTCTTTCTGGCCATCGCCTGTTCTTTTTTCTGTTTCTCCCAGTCCATCCTGCCGGCAGAGGCTTCCTCCGGGGCGCCGGATTTTTTCATCGACAGATGTGCCGTATTGGAGGCAGCGATCACACCGCCGGAAGAATGAGACTTCATGGAGGAAAACCGGTTCGTCAGTTCCTCATGCTTTTCCAGATAATAATCATAATTGCCGTGGTATTCAATCAGCGTCTGCCCCGTCAGATCCAGAATGCGGGTCGCGGTGCGGTTGATGAACCAGCGGTCGTGAGAGACGCACAGAACCGTCCCGGTATAGCTGCAGATTGCATCCTCAAGAATCTCCTTTGACAGGATATCCAGATGATTGGTGGGCTCGTCGAGGATCAGAAAGTTCGCCTGCGAGAGCATGAGCTTTGCCAGCGAGAGCCTGCCGCGTTCTCCGCCGGACAGGTCGGACACCATCTTGAACACATCCTCACCGGTAAACAGGAAAGCGGCGAGGGTATCACGGATCCGGGTATTGCCCAGCATCGGGTATTCATCCTGAAGCTCCTGAAACAGCGTCTTTTGCGGATGCAGGATCTGATGCTCCTGGTCATAATACCCGATGTGGACATTGGTTCCAAGTGTGACGGTGCCTTCATCCGCGTCGATCTGTCCGATCAGAATCTTCAGAAGCGTAGACTTTCCCGTCCCGTTGTTTCCGATCAGCGCGATTCTTTCACCGCGGCGGATCTGAAGATCGAGTCCTTCGAAAAGAGGGAACTCAAAGGACTTGGAAAGCCCTGATACGGAAAGAACATCCTTGCCGGATTCGATTCTGGCCTGAAGCGTCAGATGCATGTCGGTTCTTTCTTCGGATGGCTTTTCCAGACGGTCGATCCTGTCCAGCATCTTTTCCCGGCTCTCGGCACGCCTGATGGACTTCTCGCGATTGAAGCTCCTGAGCTTTGCGATGACCTCCTCCTGATGACGGATCTGATCCTGCTGGTTCTGCCAGGCGCGAAGCTGAGCGCGCCGAAGCTGCTTTTTCTTCTCAGAGTAAGCGCTGTAATCGCCGGCAAAGGAGGTGACATGCCCCTGGTCGATCTCGATCACCTTGGATACCACCTTATTCAGAAAATAGCGGTCATGCGCCACGACAAGGACGGCACCCCGGTAGTTCAGAAGATAGTTTTCCAGCCATTCGATGGAATGCAGGTCAAGGTGGTTGATCGGCTCGTCCAGCAGCATAAGGTCCGGCGCTTCCAGCAGCAGCTTTCCGAGCGCCACGCGCGTTTTCTGGCCGCCGGAGAGCGTGTCAACCGTCTTATGGAACTCATCGTCCGTGAAGCCGAGACCACGCAGCACGCCGGCGATCTCGCTCTTCCAGGCATAGCCTCCCATCTGATCAAAATGCGTCTGCGTCTGATGGTAGCGTTCCATCAGATCCTCCAGTTCCGCCCCGGACGCCTGATTCATCTGAGCCTCCATCCGGCGGAGATTTTCCTCCATCTGGATGACAGGCTGCATCACCTGGGCAACCTCCTCATAGATCGATCTTCCTCCGGACAGCATGTTCATCTGGGCCAGGTAGCCGACAGAGCACCCCTTCGCGAAGGTAACCTCCCCCTCATCCGCATTTTCCAGTCCCATAATGATGCGCAGAAACGTCGTCTTTCCGGCCCCGTTGATGCCGACCAGAGCGGCTTTTTCGTGCTCCTGGAGATGAAAGGAAGCACCCTTGAGAAGCACATCGGTGCCGAAGGCCTTGCAGATATTGTGACAGTCGAGTATCATAACGTTTTCGATCCTTTTCAGATTTGGCGCGGGCATCCTCATCATATTTGATGCGGGCATCTGCCCCGGCATCCTCATCATATTTGCTCAGGGTGGAAAAATCAAGATGCCAGGTCAGTCCGGTCATTGACAATAACTTTGTTAAAAAGTAGAATAAGTCAGATTCTTGTCCCTGTAGTAAGAAGGAGCAACAATATGTTGGATAATAAAGGGATATCCAAAGCTGTGATCAACCGCATGCCTCGGTATTATCGCTATCTTGGTTCTCTGATGGAGCAGGGGATCGTCCGCATCTCATCGGCCGACCTGAGCAGGCAGATGAATGTTACGGCCTCTCAGATCCGTCAGGATCTGAATCTCTTTGGCGGTTTCGGACAGCAGGGATATGGCTACAATGTCGGCCACCTCTACACGGAGATCGGCAAGATTCTCGGTCTGGACCGGGAATACCATCTGATCGTGATCGGAGCGGGAAGACTTGCCCGTGCGGTCGGAAGCTATGTCGGGTTCCAGAAGAGAGGCTTCCGGGTGAAGGCTTATTTTGACAGGAATCCCGAAAAACATACCCTGAACCGGGAGGATGAGGTTCCGATCCATTCTCTGGATGAACTGGAATCCTATCTGAAGGACAACAGAATCGATATCGCTGTCATCGCGGTTCCGGCTGAAGCGGCAAGGCTTCTTGTTCCGGTGCTGGACAGGGGCGGCGTGCGCGGAATCTGGAATTTCGCGCACACAGACCTGGACGTTCCGGCTTATATGACGGTACAGAGCGTTCATCTGTCTGAGAGCCTGATGCAGCTTTCCTATAAGTTGAATCATTAAGGAGCTGTTTTGAAACAACTCCTGAGTCAGAAAGGATCGGAAGAGGATAATCTGTTATGGAGCATGCAAGAGCCTGTGCCTGGATCGACCTGGACGCCGTCGCCGCGAATCTTGCCGCGATGAAAGAGAAGCTGAAGAGTGAGACCCGTATGATTGCGGTGATAAAGACGGATGCGTACGGCCATGGAGCGGTCCCGATCGCCAGGATGACCGAATCCTGTGACTATCTGTGGGGATTTGCGGTTGCTACCGTGGAGGAAGCGATGCAGCTTCGGGAGGCCGGGATCAGAAAGCCCATCCTGATCCTGGGATTTGTATTCCCGGAGGATTATGACACGATCGTCCGGAATCAGCTGCGCATCGCGCTTTTCAAGTATTCTATGGCATGCGCGCTGGAGGAAGCCGCGCGGAAGGCAGGTGTGAAAGCACTGGTCCATCTTGCAGTCGATACCGGAATGGCGAGGATCGGATTCCCTGTCAGTGAGGAAGGCGCACGGGAGGCAGCAAAGGCCGCCAGGCTGGAGCATCTGATCGTCGAGGGCACATTCACGCATTTCTCGAGAGCCGATGAAGAGGATAAGGCGTTCACGCATCTTCAGTATGACCGTTTTCTCGCATTCGAAGGCATGCTCCGCAGCCTGGGAGCGGATCCGGGGATGAGGCATGCCGCGAACAGCGCCGGGATCATGGAACTGCCCGGGTATCAGCTCGACGCGGTGCGCGCGGGCATCACAATCTATGGAATCTATCCGTCGGAAGAAGTGGACAGATCGAATCTTCCGCTGAAGAGCGTGATGAGTCTGACCAGTCACATTTCCTATATAAAGGAACTGCCGGAAGGATGCCCGATCAGCTATGGCGGCACTTTTGTAACAAAGAGAAAGAGCCTGATCGCAACAGTCCCCGTCGGATACGGAGACGGCTATCCGAGGCTTCTGTCCAACAAAGGAGAGGTCCTGATCCGCGGAAAACGGGCGCCGATCGTCGGACGGGTGTGCATGGACCAGTTCATGGTCGACGTCACAGAGATCGAAGCGGAGGAATATGACCTCGTCACCCTGCTCGGCAGGGACGGCAGCGAAGAGATCACGGTGGAGGAGCTGGGCAGGATCAGCGGGCGTTTTCCCTACGAATTCACCTGCGACATCAATGAGAGAGTCCCGCGGGAATACCTGCGATCCGGCGCGCAGCCTCCGCGCGGTTGACGCAGGCCATGAGGGAGCGTAGAATCATACAAAGGTTTTGAGGGAAAGAAATCATCAATGGGAGACAGTATGGATCCTCTTTTGTGGATCGCGCTATCGGTTATATTGATTCTGATCGATGCGATGCAGACAGCATATTATACCGCGGTCAGTTCCCTGTCGGACAATGAACTGGAAAACGAAGAGGACGGGCGATGGCGGAATCATGAAAAAGCGCTCTCCAGGATCCGCAGGGTGCGGGAGAATCCTGCCTTCCTTTTCCGGTCGGTCTGGTTCTGGCTGATTGTGACCGCAGCGGAAGGATCCATGGCATTTTGTCTGGTATGGAAGACGAACCGGTTTCTGGCCGCGTTTGTCTTTACGGCGGCCGTCTATCTGTTCGGAGCT
>CAJOQO010000065.1 GCA_905236545.1 uncultured Lachnospiraceae bacterium | reverse complement strand
ACCCATCAGATAAGCAAGCTTATCTGATCGGATCATGAGCAATTCCAGGGGGTGCTGAATCATTACAAATTGAGAATGTTCAGGATGAGAATGATTGAGTTTGATACCAGAAATACAAAGCCGAAGCTGTATAATCTGCTGGTTCTTACGGTCATCGTTTTCGTTGCGGTCGGATGGCTGCTTCTGGATTCGAAAACGAACACGGTACCGGTAAGCCTGATTCTTGAATTCTATTTTGCGGCAGCCCTTGTGCTGCTGATCCGTGCTTTTATCGGGCAGCTTCAGTACAATCCGTATTCCTACAACACGATCATTTACGCCGGTTTTTCCCTGTATGTGGCATTTGTGCTGATCGTCGACACGATTCTGACGGTACGGATCGTTCGAAGTCCCGGCCTGTACAGGGAAACGGATCTGATTGACTGGATGGTCAGCTCGTCAATGATGTATATCCTGGTCACGTTTCCGTTTATTGTCGCCTTCTCGGTGTTCTTATGCCTGTCCAATATTTTTCTGATCCGGCGTGAAGGAAAGCGGATCGTGAATCTTCTGGGTATCGTATTGTCAGTTCTGCTTACCGGCGGGGTGCTGCTGATCATCGGCCTGGATCTTTTCCAGACGGCAGGCATGAGAAAAAGCCTGGCATGGATGATGTTCATCAATATTCTTTCGTCTGTCTATTTTTACATGGAATGTATGCTGGTTGGTTCCGTCATTGCCGGACTGATCGCGGCGGCATACAAGCCGAAGCCGGACAAGGATGTTATGATCCTCCTGGGATGCGGACTGAAGAAGGATGGAACGCCGACGCCGCTTCTCAGGGGACGGATCGATGCCGCGCTCCGTTTCTACCGTGAACAGAAAGCACAGACCGGCAGGGAACTGACCTTTGTCTGTTCAGGCGGAAGGGGACCTGATGAAGTGATCGCGGAGAGCTCGTCCATGAAGCAGTACCTGATCTCCCAGGGGATCCCGGAACGGATGATCCTCGAGGAGAACCAGTCTTCGAGCACCTTTGAGAATATGAAGTTCTCAAAAGAAAGGATGACGGAGGCGGGACTGACCGGGAAGATCGCCTTTGTCACAACCAATTATCATGTGTTCAGGAGCGGCCTGTGCGCAAGGCGTGTAAAGATGCGTGCCCTTGGATTGGGGGCAAAGACGAAATGGTATTTCTGGCCCAACGCCTGGGTGCGTGAATTCGTGGGCCTCCTGACAGAACACAGGGGAAAACAGGGGATGGTATTCGGCGGACTGATTCTGATAAACATCCTGCTTACGCTGTATTCGGCGAAGTTTTGAGGGGAAACTGCGAAGGATGGAACCGGGATCAGAGCTTTTTCCCCGCGAGGTATCTGGCCTTTATATGCCGGGTTTCGCCAAGATAGCAGAACCTCTCGACGATTTCGGCAGGGGACAGCTCGTGGAACGGATCAGCAATTTTGCTGATGACCAGAGCGTCGAAGGCATAGCCCTTCTCCAGACTGCCCACATTGCCAAAGAGGGCGCCGCCGTGCCTGGTAGCCATCCAGAATGCCTGCGCGAAGGAGATGGCCCGATTGTTATCCGGCTCATAGAATTCCTTCAGCTTTGACAGCTGCACGGACCGGGCGGCCTGTGTATAGATTCCGAACAGGCTGCCTCCGGCCAGGTCACTTCCCAGCCCGATCTTTACTCCCTCATCGGACAGTGTTCCCGTCCTCATGATTCCGGCGATGATATTCATGGTGGAATCCGGACACTGTACCGCATATCCACCGTATTTTTTCATCAGACGGATGTCATCCTCCCGTGGGAAGATAAAGTGTGCGCCGATCACGGGACCGTTTCCAAGAAGACCGGCCTGCTCATAGATTCCGGTATCGCTCCCGCAGTCCGGATACAGACGTACGGACTCCTGCGCCTCCCAGAGGGATTCGACCAGATGTGTCTGTACCCCAACCTGATACTTCCTGCCGATTTTCCCCAGACCCTTCAGCAGTTCCCTGCTGCAGGTCGGCGCAAACCGCGGAGTCAGGATGGGCTTTGCAGTCCTGTTCGACATATATTGCTCCAGGAACGCCTCTGTTTCCCGCAGGGATTCTTCCACGGTTTCACACAGATACTCCGGGCTGTCCATGTCCATATTGACTTTTCCGACCAGGGCGCGCAGCCCGGCTTTTTCCATGCGCTCGATCAGGTAACCGGAGGCTTCCCTGTGGATCGTTCCGAACACCACCGCATGCATCGTGCCGTGCAGGATCATATCCTCCACGAAAGCGTCGTATACGGTACGCGCATATTCCAGGTCAGCGTACCGGCTCTCCAGCGGGAAGGTATAGCTGTGCAGCCAGTCGTGAAGCAGCGCGTCCATCGCTGTTCCGCGCTGCGGATACTGCGGTGCGTGGACATGAAGATCTGAAAAAGCGGGGATGATCACGTCATCTGCGTAATCCGTTACGGGAATCCCGGCAAATTTTTCCGGGAGCTTCGGATAGATTCCCTCAACGATACCGTCCTGCACTGCGATGTAGCTGTCCGGAAACTGCACAAGATCCTCCCTGGATCCGGAATAGACAATATTGCCGTGATAGAGCTCCATAGAGCGCTCCTTTCTGTATGGTACTGCCACTGAGCTGCAGCAGGCTGTTATGACCCGGTGACCGGACCGGTCAGATATGAATCCATCCAAATGCATTCGCGACAGAGCTGCAGAAGATTACCAGGAGCAGCGGAATCGCCAGATATTTGAGGACGAAGCGGTACAGTCTCCGCCTGCGGAACGCGGAACTCTGCATCACTTCTTCTTCAAGCTTTCCGATGGTGATCTTCCTGAGAACCAGCAGGCAGATCAGTAACGCCGATACCGGCATCAGGAGGGAATTGGTCAGGAAGTCAAAGAAGTCCAGAATTCCCATTCCGAGAATGGAGACAGAGCTCAGGACATTGAATCCGAGACAGCTCAGAATCCCGAGGCCGGCCATGATCAGCCCCATAATGACAGTGGATTTTTTCCGGTTCCACCCGAATTCATCTTCAAATACGGAGACGCAGCATTCCGTCAGGGCGATGGAGGAGGTCAGGGCCGCAAAGAAGACCAGCACAAAGAACAGGATGCCGATCACCTGTCCGCCGCCGATCGTGTCGAAAATCTTCGGCATCGTTATGAACATCAGGGAAGGCCCGCTGTTCAGGCGGTCAGGATCTCCTCCGGAGAAGGCAAATACCGCAGGGATGATCATAAGCCCGGAAAGAATCGCCACAGCGGTGTCAAAGATCTCAACCTGAACTGTGGAGGACTCCATGTCGGTATCCTTCTTCATATAGGAGCCGAAGGTGATGAGGATGCCCATCGCGATGGACAGTGAATAGAACATCTGCCCGAGTGCGGCGACCACGGTCATGATCGAAAACTTTGAAAAGTCGGGAATCAGAAAATACCGGATTCCTGCCGCAGCGCCCGGAAGGGTCATGGAGTAGATGGCAAGAATCACAGCCAGGACGGCCAGCACAGGCATGACCAGCTTGGAGACGCGCTCGATCCCGTTCTGCACCCCAAGGAAAATGACGGCCAGATCCACCAGAATGAATACGATGAACCAGAGAACCTGCTGGGATCCGCTTCCGAGGAAGCCGGAAAAATAAGTATCCTCCGTCATGACACGGCTGCCTGATGTAAGATAGGCGAACAGATATTTCAGCACCCATCCGCCGATCACGGAATAGTATGGAACGATCAGAAGAGGGATGATTGCATTGATCCATCCTCCGGTTTTGTTCATCCATCCGCTGCCGAACCGGGCAAATGCGCCGACGGAGCTTTTCTGCGTCATCCGTCCGATGGCTGACTCGCTCATGATCATGGTGTATCCGAATGTCACCGCGAGAATGATATAGACAAGAAGAAAGATTCCTCCGCCGTACCTGGCGGCCAGGTAGGGAAAACGCCAGATATTGCCCAGTCCCACAGATGCTCCCGCCGCGGACAGGACGAATCCGAGCTTTCCGGAGAATGAATGTCTGCCGTTGGTGTCGTTCATGTTGCTGCCTCCAATCTAAGGATCAGTTTCCGAACAGATCCTGAGAATCTGCCGCCATGTGATTCAGGAACGCCTCTGAAGCGTTTCTGATGCAGAGTATACCATAAGAGCATGCAGAGTATATCATAAGAGCAGTGCTTTCTTAAAGTATGATAATCCGGCGCCGGCGTTCATGGCGCATGCTTTTATGGGTCTTGTGAGCCAGAACCATTTCCCACAGATGAGAAGCCTGTATATCCTCCCCGGAAAGCATGGAGAACGGCAGCTTCGTGGAAAGAGGGATGGATGCATGCCGGCTGATCCGGTGAAGGAGCGGCTGCGCTTCCTTCCGGAATCCAAGGACACGCGCGCAGGATACCGGGGCGGTATCCTTCCGGATACCGAGCAGAACATGCAGCAGGGCGCGCCGGATGCGCGTCAGGGTGTACTGTCTGGACTTGACCAGGGCCGCAAACTGGGCGAAGCCGGTATACTGGTTCAGGAACCGGTTGATCCGGTTTGCAAGATCCTGGTCGATATCGACATATTCCGCGAGCTGTTCCCGTTTATCCAGGAGCTCTTTGTGCAGGAGAAGATCAAGGTCGCCCGGGACAACGAAGCGCCCGTTCTGAAGCTCGCCTTCCAGGAGCGTGAGAGAAGAGGGGGGGAGCTGGGAACGCAGCCATTCCGGAAGCGTCATGCCATGCTCCAGCAGGGCAGAACGGATTCGTGTTGCTGATGCGTATTCCCCTGCGGCCGGATCGATGCTTTGATGATAGTCCCCCAGCCGCCTGACGGGGATCATTTTCATGGAGCTTCCAAGCTGCGCGGCTGCCTTCATGTATTCGACTGCAAGAATGTTGTTTGGCCGGCTGAGCATGTCCATGATCTCATCCGTCCTGAGAGCGTGCGCACCGGAAATGGAATGACCTGCGCTGAGACCGGCAGGCAGGATGCTGCCGCCGGAGGCGGAAGAGGTCTCCAGCGAGAGAAATGCCTGTGCCCTTGCACTGGGGAAGGAGGCTCCGCATTTCAGCCTTTGCCTGAGGATCCCGCGGTATTGGGCGCTTTCCGGTTTCGCGAAGAAATGAGCAGCCTT
>CAJOQO010000064.1 GCA_905236545.1 uncultured Lachnospiraceae bacterium | reverse complement strand
GTGATGCCGATCGGCGGCCTTCCGGAAAAGCTGATGGCTGCGCAGAGAGCGGGAATCCGGCAGGTGTTCATCCCGGAGGAGAACAGAGACGACCTGGACGAGGTGGCGGATGAAGTGAAGAGCGCGCTGGAGATCTTCCCTGTGAAGAAGATCAGCGATGTTCTGGAGAAGCTGGATCTGCATCCTGCCCTCTCCGAGAAGAAGGGAAAGAAAAAGAAAACATCGATTCCGGCTGATCCGTTTGGCAATATGGAAGCCTTCTGGGGACTGGGAAACCAGCCGGTTTCGATCCGGCCGGCGGAGTGACAGCCTGCGTGGCAGGATGCAGGGGATACGCTGCATCCTGATCCACCGGATCCTGATGAACCGGATCCTGATGAGCCGGCAGATGCACTTGTCAGAAGGAACGGCGTTTCCATGGACGGAAAGGGAGCGGTATGAGAACAGGAATCGGATATGATGTACATAAGCTGACAGAAGGGCGGAAGCTGATCCTCGGCGGAGTTGAGATTCCGTATGAGAAGGGGCTGCTCGGGCATTCCGACGCGGATGTGATCGTCCACGCAATTATGGATGCGCTCCTGGGCGCGGCGGCGCTGGGTGACATCGGACAGCATTTCCCGGATACGGATCCGGCCTATGAGGGAATCTCCAGTATCGCATTGCTGGAAAAGGTCGGTGCCCTGCTTTCGGATGAGGGGTATGAAGTCGGAAATATCGATTCGATTCTTATTGCCCAGCAGCCGAAGCTGATGCCATATCTCAGCGCCATGCGCAGGAACATTGCCGGTGCGCTCCGCCTTTCACCCGGACAGGTTTCTGTCAAGGCTACAACGGAGGAGCATCTGGGATTCACAGGGCGCGGAGAGGGGATCGCCGCGCAGGCTGTATGCCTGCTTCACTCCCGCAGGGACCTGCCTCCTGCTTCGCACGTTGACAAATGTCCTCCCGGTGAATAAACTTTCACTGACCATAAGGAACTGTGTTGTGATTTCCGGGAAAAGGAGAGTGCCCAATGCTGCTTTACAATACGCTGACAAAAAAGAAGGAAGAGTTTGTACCGATCACGCCGGGGAAGGTTTCGATCTATGTATGCGGACCGACGGTTTATGATCTGATCCATATCGGCAATGCCCGCCCGATGATCGTATTCGACACGCTTCGGCGTTACATGGAGCATAAGGGATATGAAGTCAATTATGTATCGAATTTCACCGATGTGGACGATAAGATCATCAAAAAATCCATCGAGGAGGGCATTTCCTCGAGCGAGGTTTCGGAACGCTATATCAAAGAGTGCAAACAGGATATGGAGCACATGAATGTGCGTCCGGCGACCACGCATCCCCGCGCGACGCAGGAGATCGACGGGATGGTTGCGATGATCGGCACTCTTATCGAAAAGGGCTATGCTTATGAAAAGAATGGCACGGTGTACTTCAGTACGAGAAAGGACAGGTATTACGGCAAGCTGTCCCACAAGAACCTGGATGATCTGCGGTCCGGCTTCCGGTCTTTGCAGGTAAGCGGCGAGGAGGAAAAGGAGGATCCGCTGGACTTTGTTCTGTGGAAGCCGAAAAAGGAAGGGGAACCCTTCTGGAAGTCTCCGTGGAGCGAAGGGCGTCCCGGATGGCATATCGAGTGCTCTGTCATGTCCCGGAAGTATCTGGGAGATACGATCGATATCCACGCCGGCGGCGAAGACCTGATCTTCCCGCATCATGAGAATGAGATTGCCCAGTCAGAGTGCTGCAACGGCGTGCCGTTTGCCCATTACTGGCTGCACAACGCATTTTTGAATATTGATAACCGTAAGATGTCGAAATCGCTCGGAAACTTCTTTACCGTGAGAGACATTGAACAGCATTATGATCTCCAGGTGCTGAGGCTGTTTATGCTCAGCGCCCATTACAGGAGCCCGCTTAATTTCTCGCATGATCTGATGGAGAGCGCGAAGTCTGCCCTCGAGCGGATCCGGAACGCGATCGATAATCTGAACTATCTGATCGCGAATGCGAAGACGCAGGCCATGACGGATGCGGAAAAGAAGAATGCCGGGGAGCTGCCTGGCGCGGCAAAGCGGTTTGATGACGCAATGGATGATGACATCAACACGGCGGATGCGCTGGCGGTGATCTTCGACCTTGTCCGGTTTGCCAACAGCGAAACAAACGAAGAGAGCTCGAAAGAGTTTGTCCGGGCGATTAAGGATGAGATCCTGATGCTGGGGGATATTCTCGGCATGGTATTTGAGAAAAAGGAAGAGGTTCTTGATTCTCAGATAGAGGCTCTGATCGAAGAGCGGCAGGCTGCCAGGGCGCGGAAGGACTTTGCGCGGGCGGATGAGATCCGGAATCAGCTTGCGCAGATGGGAATCACGCTTCTTGATACCAGGGAGGGTGTCAAGTGGAAGAGAAGTTGATCCGGGGGACCGGCCTTCCGGAGGACGGGTCGCGTGCGGGCGCGAAAGACCTGGCTGAGGCGATTAACGCCGGCCCTGGTCTTTCCGGGAGAGACTGGTCCCAGTATTCGCCCCTGTCGCTGGCGTGGATCGGGGATACCGTCTACGATCTGATCGTCCGCAGCATCCTTCTGGAAAAGGGGAACAGAAAGCCGGATCAGCTTCACAGGATGGCTTCCTCAATCGTGAATGCCAGAGCGCAGGCTGCGCTGATGCGGAAGATCCGGCATAAACTGTCTGATCAGGAACAGCAGATCTACCGCAGAGGACGGAATGCAAAACCTGCCCACAAGGCAAAAAACGCGGATATGGCAGAGTATCTGGAAGCCACCGCTTTTGAATGCCTGGTGGGCTGGCTTTATCTGACAAGGCAGTATGAGAGGCTTCTTGCGCTGGTCAGGGAAACGTGTGATGAGGAAAAGGAACAGCCGGCTAAGTCTGGGGGATTCGGTTATGGAACCTGAGAATATGTGCAGCATACAGGAAAATATGGAAGAAACACAGTCTCTGATCGAAGGACGCAATGCGGTGAGGGAGGCGCTGCGCGCCGGAATGACCGTAGACAGGCTCTATGTACAGGACGGACTCAGGGACGGCCCCATCCTCGATCTGATCCGCAGGGCGAAGAAGGCAGACGCGGTGGTGGACTATGTGACAAAGCAGCGTCTGGACAGAATGTCCATGACGGGGCATCACCAGGGAGTGATTGCGCATGCTGCCGCGTTTGAATATGCACAGGTGGAGGACATCCTGAAACGTGCGGAGGAGAGAGGGGAGGAACCATTTCTCTTTTTGCTGGATGAGATTGAAGATCCGCATAATCTCGGGGCAATCATCCGTACCGCCAACCTGTGCGGTGCGCATGGCGTCATCCTTCCGAAACGCCGCAGCGCGGGACTGACGCCTGCTGCGGTCAGAGCCAGTGCCGGT
>CAJOQO010000063.1 GCA_905236545.1 uncultured Lachnospiraceae bacterium | reverse complement strand
GGAACCGCTCAGATCCGTCAGATAAGCAAGCTTATCTGACTGGATCATGAGCAATTCCAGGGGGTGCTGGATAATTACAAAAAATTCCAGGAATTCACAAATGAAACCGCATATTCATTAAAGAATATGCTATACTGTATCCAATAGTGAATGGCAGGCGGCTGATGATAGCATTCCTGCGTGAACGGATTGTATTATGGAATAGGAGGAAATCTTAATGGATCTGACGAATCTGAAGAAAAGCATGTTCGGTTATAACAAGTTGGCTGTATCATCCTGCATTTCCGAGCTGGAAAGCGAGTATAACCAGAAGATTCAGGATCTGCAGAAGGAGAGCAGCGAGGCGCAGGATACTCTGAGAAGCCAGATTCAGGATCTGCAGAAGGAAAGCAGCGAGGCGCAGGATACTCTGAGAAGCCAGATCCAGGATCTGCAGAGGGAAAGCAGTGAGGCGCAGGATGCTCTGAGAAAGCAGATGGATGCAGTCCGTGAAAAGTATGAAGAAGAGATCCATACTTTGACTGATAAGTATGAGGGCGAGATTCGTTCTTTGAATGGAAAATATGAGGATGAGATCCATTCCCTGACCGGGAAACATGAGGAAGAGATTCATTCTCTGACCGGAAAGCATGAGGAAGAGATTCATTCTCTGACCGGAAAGCATGAGGAAGAGATTCATTCCCTGGCCGGGAAGCATGAGGAAGAGATTCTTTCTCTGAATGGAAAGCATGAAGAAGAGATCGCTGCATTGAAAGAGACGATTGATTCTCTGAAAGTGGAGAGAGATGCGCTTCGCCGCAACAACGATACGATTGCCGATGCGCTTCTTGACGCGGAGGCATATGCGAGCGATCTGAGAAGCAAAGCTGACATGAGAGACCGTGAGCGGGATGAAGAGCACCTGCAGACGCTCGAGAACCAGAAGAAGACCATCAACGATATCGATTCCAGGCTGCAGGGTGTGCTGGGAGAGCTCACCAATCTTCTGGAAGCAACGAAGTCGAATCTGACGGATACTTCCGACGCGCTCGGAGCGACAGGACAGGAAATCGAGGTCGAGAAATCCAAATATACGCCGGTATTCGACAGACTGGAAGAGTCTGCAGAGGAAGCGGTCGAAGAAGCCGCGGCGGAAGAAACTGCTGAAACTGCTGAGACTGCCGAAGAAGCTGAAGCGTGCGCGGAGGAAGCAGCAGTAGAGGCCGCAGCGGAGGAAATGGACGAGACCTCTGATGAGGCGATCGAGAAAGCTGCCGGGATGGCGCAGGAAGCAGAGGAAGAGGCGGAAGAGGAACAGGCAGACCTGACGGAACAGTGGAGGAAAGCATTTGGAGAGATGACCTCCGATGAGGCTGTTTCCAAGTTCACGCAGGCAGCCGGCGAGATCGCTGAGAAAGCGGCGGTAAAGTCCGAGTAAATCCGTCGGAGGAAGTGTAGTGCAGTATTTTCCGGCTGCTGATCTGTCCGCTTTTCCGGCAGGCAGATGACAGGGGAACCGGAAAACGTTACAGGAAGAATGAATGGCCGCTCTCGCAAAGAGCGGCCATTTTCTTCGAAGAAACCAGTGTAACGGCTGATCCCGTTTTTCTTCTGAAAAGCGGAAGGGATGTTTCATACCGACATATGAAACAGGATGCCTGCTGCCGCGGACAGCGCGATGAAGACGACCGGGTGAATCTTTCTGGTCTGCGGTACCCATCTGGTCAGGATCAGGATCACCGCAGCAAGTACGAAACACCGGTAGTCAATTACGACAGACCGAAATGCTCTGATATCGGAGATCCGGAAGACGGAGATCAGTACGATGGAGATGCCGGCAGCGCTGATCAGCGCCACCGAGGCGGCGCGAAGCCCATACATGGCAGCGTTCACATACCGGTTGTCCCGGAATTTCTCCAGAAACTTCGCGATGATGAGAATGATAATCACGGAAGGGGTTACGAGACCGACAGTCGCGACGACACCGCCAAGAATCGCTGCGACAGGGCCATGGTGATGGTGGACGGTTGTGTAACCGACATAGGTCGCCATATTGATACCGATCGGCCCGGGCGTGCTCTCCGAGACAGCGATCATATCCGCGAGGTCAGCGGCAGAGAACCATCCCGTTCTGACCGAGATCTCCTGCAGGAACGGAACGGTTGCCATACCGCCGCCGATCGCGAACAGGCCGGTCTTGAAGAATTCCCAGAACAGCTGGAGATAGATCATCATGACTGTTTCCTCCCCTTTACGATCAGTCCGACGGCGCCCGCGATTACAACCATCAGGACAGGTGAGGCGTCAAAAAAGACCGAGGCGGCCAGAATCGCCAGGTACAGGATCAGAGTAACCTTGTCTACGACCGCCTTTTTCCACATCTTCAGAACCGCGTTAAAGATCAGCACACAGACACAGATACGGATTCCTGCCAGGGCATCCTGAACCGGTCTGAGATCCGCGAATCCGTGGATCAGGGCTGCAAGGAAGGTGATGATCACGACAGAGGGAAAAACAACTCCCGCAGTCGCGGCGATTCCGCCCAGGTTCCCTTTCACCTTCCTCCCGGTAAAGGTTGCCGTGTTCACGGCGATCACGCCCGGAGTGCATTGCCCGATCGCATAGTAATCCATGACCTCCGCTTCCGTGACCCATCCCTTCTTTTCGACGATCTCACGCTGGATGATCGGGAGCATGGCATAACCGCCTCCGAAAGTAAGTACTCCGATCCGGGCAAAGGTGAGAAACAGATCCAGATACGACATAATGGCACCTCACATCAGGAACTGTAAACCTGTACAGCTCCTCAGCCGCCTGCACGGGAAGCGCCTGTGCGGCAGGAAACCATGCCTGCCCGGGCAAGCGCCTTTGCAGCGGACAAACTGCAGCAATCAAAGAGCGGCAGATCCAAAAGAGACAACCATACAGTAATGCAAACGGCGCATTTTTGCAAATCGGTCGGAAATCCATAAGAATTCGCCGCAAAGCGGACGATACGTCACTTTTCACAACCGCGTGCATGTGTTATCATGTTTGCAACAGTTGGGATCTGTCGGCAGGCTGTGCGACAATCCCGCATGGAAAAAACCGGCAGACAGTGGAGGATGGATATGAGAAACATATTATTTGCAGCTTCAGAGGGAGTACCCTTCATAAAGACAGGAGGACTGGCGGATGTAGTCGGATCGCTTCCGCGTGACATCGATAAGGAATACTATGACGTCCGGGTCATCATGCCGCGTTACAACTGCATGTACCAGAATATGAAAGACAGGATGGAATACATGACGTCCTTCTACATGGATTTCGATTACCGTTCCACCTATGTCGGACTGTTCCGCGCGGATGTTGACGGCGTGATATACTATTTCATCGATAATATGGAATACTTCGGGACGGAGAAGGTCTATACGGACGACGCTCTGTTTGAGATTAAACGGTTCGCGTATTTCTCCAAGGCAGTGCTCAGCGCGCTCCCGACGATCGGCTTCCGGCCGGATCTCATTCACTGCCATGACTGGCAGACAGGACTGATCCCCGTCTATCTGAAGGGAAGCTTCCTGGAAAATGAGTTCTACCGCGGCATCAAGTCTGTCATGACGATTCATAACCTGAGATTCCAGGGCAAGTGGAATCCGAAGGATGTCGCCGCGATCACCGGCCTTTCCGATTACTACTTTACGCCGGATAAGCTGGAGGCCTATAAGGACGCGAATCTGCTGAAGGGCGGAATCGTCTACGCCGACGCGGTGACGACGGTCTCACCGACCTACGCCGAGGAGATCAAGACGCCGTTTTACGGGGAGACGCTCGAGGGTATCCTGAACGCGCGCAACAACGATCTGCGCGGGATCCTGAACGGGATCGACTATGAGGAGTTCAATCCGGAAACGGATCAGTTCCTCACGCATCCGTATAATCTGAAAAACTGGCGCAAAGAGAAGCCGAAGGACAAAACCGACCTGCAGGAGCAGCTTGGACTGGATGTGGATCCGAAGAGCTTCCTGATCGGAATCGTATCCCGCCTGACGGATCAGAAGGGATTCGACCTGATCGCCTGTGTCATGGAGGAGATGCTGAACATCGACTCGATCCAGGTGGTTGTTCTCGGAACCGGCGAGGAACAGTATGAGAATCTTTTCCGGTATCTTGCCGGAAAGTATCCGAACAGGTTCTCCGCGAACATCTATTATTCCAATGAGCTGTCGCACCGGATCTACGGCTCCTGCGACGCGTTCCTCATGCCGTCCCTGTTTGAACCGTGCGGACTCTCGCAGCTGATGAGCCTGCGTTACGGGACGCTTCCGATCGTCAGGGAGACCGGCGGCCTGAAGGATACGGTGATGCCGTATAATGAGTATGAGAATACCGGAACAGGCTTCACCTTCACGAATTATAACGCGCATGAGATGATGCGGACGGTCCGCTATGCGGAACAGGTCTTCTACGACCGCAAGAGAGAGTGGAACAAGATGGTCGACCGGGCGATGCAGGCTGATTTCTCCTGGAAGGTATCGGCAGGGAAGTATCAGGAGATGTACGACTGGCTGATCGGATAAGATGGATCGGTAAGACAGATCGGGTAAGACGGATCGGGTAAGACGGATCGGGTAAGACGGATCGGGTAAGACGGATCAGCTAAGACGGATCAGCTAAGACGGATCAGGCAGGACAGAGTCCGAAAACTGTAGTAATATCGTCTGCCGGCGGGCTTTCCCGCCGGCAGACTTGACGAAATGACATGGAAAAGCTGAGGAGGACAGGAATATGAATGGTGCACAGGCGATGGTGGAATGCCTGAAGGCGGAGGGAGTTACGAAGATCTTCGGAATTCCGGGTGTGGCGATCGCTCCCTTCTATGAGGCGCTCTACGAGAACCGGCAGCAGATCGAACACGTGCTGGTCCGGCAGGAACAGGCAGCGGGACATGCCGCCTCCGGATACGCGCGCATCACCAGAAAGCCGGCAGTCTGTGTGACCAGCTCAGGTCCCGGGGCAACGAACCTGATTACCGCTTTGGCGACGGCGAACGCGGACAGTATCCCCCTGATTGCGATTACCGGACAGGTTGACAGCAGCCTGCTCGGGCATGATGTCTTTCAGGAGGCAGACATGAGGGGGGCGACAGAGTCTTTCGTCAAGTACAGCTACCTGGTCAAGAATGTTAATGACATCCCGCGTATTTTCAGGGAAGCCTTCCACGTCGCGTCCACCGGGCGTACGGGTCCGGTGCTGATCGACATTCCGTGCGATGTACAGCGTATGGAGCTGTCGAAGGCCTTCAGCTACCCGGAGGAGATCAGGATGCGCGGATACAAGCCCAGCGTCATGGGCAACGGCCAGCAGATGACCAAGGTGATCGCAGCGATCAACCGGGCGAAAAGGCCGCTTATCTGCGCGGGAGGCGGCGTGATTCTGGGGAACGGGGAAGAGGTGATCCGCGCATTCTGCGAGAAGAACCGGATTCCGCTGGTTTCGACGATGATGGGCATCGGAACGGTTGCGAAGGCACATCCGCTCTACTTCGGCATGCTTGGAAACAATGGAAAGCCCTATGCGAATAAAGCAGTCGCGAATGCGGATCTCCTCATGATCGTCGGCGCGAGGGTTGCGGACCGCGCGGTTCCGAAGCCGGAGAAGCTGGAGAGAAGGCTGACGGTGATTCATATTGACATTGATTCCGCCGAGATCGGAAAGATGCTTGGCCCGACGATACCGCTGGTTGGTGATATCCGTCATATCTTCGGCGCCCTGCTTGACGCTCAGATCCACGTGGATACGAAGGAATGGCTGGAGGAGCTGGAGAACTTCAAGCACACGACCGTTGACCACAGAGTGTTCAGCGACAGGCTTGTGAACCCCATGACGCTCGTACAGACGCTCTCTGAAAAGATGGATGACGATGCGGTCTATGTGGCGGACGTGGGACAGAACCAGCTGTGGTCCGCCGACAACTACGTGATGAAGAACGGACGCTTCCTGACGACAGGCGGAATGGGGACGATGGGTTATTCGATTCCGGCAGCGATCGGCGCGAAGCTGGCGGAGCCATCCCGCCAGGTCGTCGCGGTCTGTGGGGACGGAGCCTTCCAGATGTCCATGTTTGAGCTCGCCACCATCGCGGTCAATAAGGTCGCCGTGAAGATCCTGGTTCTGAGAAATGAATACCTTGGCCTGGTCCGCGAGCATCAGGAGAAGGTTTACGAAGGGCACTACTCCGGCGTACAGCTGTATGCATACCCGCATTTTGACAAGCTTGCCGGGGCGTATGACATGGCGTATTTCCATTCGGATTCCAATGACACGCTGGAGGAGGAGCTTGACCGGTTCCTGGCCTGTCCGAAGGCGGCAATCATGGTCTGTGATATCGACAGCGCCAACAATACGAAATGAAAGGAGGGACATCATGAAGGGAATCTTTTCTGTTCTGGTAGAAAATAAAGACGGTGTCCTTTCCCAGATCGCCGGTCTGTTTTCCCGGCGTGGATTCAATATCGATTCACTGGCAGTGGGGGAGACCGACAAACACGACATTTCCAGCATGACCATCGTGTCAACCGCCGATCAGAGGACGATCGACCAGATCGAGAAACACCTGAACAAGAAGCTGGATGTCATCAAGGTGCGGCGGCTGGAGGAGGCGAAGGCCGTTTCGCTGGAGATGATGCTGATCAAGGTATCCTATACGGCGCAGACCAGGTCCTCGCTGATCGAGCTGTGCAGCGTTATGGGGGCGAAGATCATGCACATCAGCGCGAAGTCAATCATGATCGAGATTCACAACACCCCGGATGTTGTCAGGGAATTCCTTGAGCTTCTGAAGAGCTTTGGAATCCTTGAAGTGCAGCGGACGGGAACGATCTCCATGGCAAAGGGATGACAGGATGGAAAACTATGGATTTTTCGCGATGATGGCGCGGCTGAAGTGGATCGACCGGTGGGCGCTGATGCGCAACTCTTCGGATGAGAATCTTGCCGAGCATTCGCTCGAGGTCGGCATGCTTGCCCATGCACTGTGCGTGATCGGCAATGAACGGTTTGGAAAGAAGCTGGATCCGGACCGGGCGGCGGTGATCGGGATGTTTCATGATGTATCCGAGATTCTGACCGGCGACATGCCAACGCCGGTAAAGTATTTCAACCGGCAGATCCGCACCGCCTATAAGGACATCGAGCATGACGCGAACAGAAGGCTTCTGTCGCTTCTTCCCGGGGATCTTCACGAACAGTATCTGCATATTCTGGAGCCGGGAGAGGAATATGCAGAGGAAAAACTGCTGGTGAAGGGAGCGGACAAACTGAGCGCCTATATCAAATGTGTAGAGGAGCGGAAGGCCGGAAACAGAGAGTTTGAGATTGCGGAAGGGATCACCTTAGAGAGCCTGCATGAGTTACATCTGGAGGAGGTGGAGACTTTTCTTGAGGAGTTTCTCCCGGCATATGAGAAAACGCTGGATGAGATTCAGACTGGGGTTTTGCAATGAAATCACAAAAAATGAACCGACGCGCACTGCTTATCAGGTTTTTGATCTGTCTTGCCATCCTGGCTGCGCTGGGCTGTGCCTATTGGGTGAATATGCGGTCAGGACGGATCCGGAATGCGAAGCGCATCGCGCAGGCCATCGCGGAGGATGTTCAGGACCGGATGAATGGAATCAGGAAATACGCGGGTATCGCAGCCGCGTGGCTTGACGCGTCCGGTGATGAGGCGAAGAAAGCCCTTTCAGACCCGGGAAAAGCGGAAAAGTACCGGGATACGTTCGGGAAGATTGCATCGGCGCTGTATGATCCGGACGATATGGACAGCATCCTGCTGATCGCCGGGGAAACCGTGGCGCTGGGATATCCGGAGTCAGACAGCTCAGATCTGAGGGGGAAGACTCCTGCGCAGATCTGGGGAACGGAGCCGGAGAAGCCGGAAGAAGCCGGCCAGATGCTGATCTTCGGCCCCTCTTTTGTGAAGGGACATGGCTTCCTGCAGGGCTTCTGCATGCCGGCCGCACCGGAGCATGGCTCATCCCGGGCAGAGATCTGTGTCGTTATGTCTCTTCCCGATGCGCTGTATCCGTTTGCGCTGAACCGTCTTACCGGGCAGGGGTATGATTTCTGCCTGAGCTATGTCGACAAACAGAACGGGAAGAAGACACGGATCGCGGAGAGCAAAAAAGGACTCCGGGGCCTGGCGGAGATAAGCTTTGACGCGGACGGCACGAAATGGATCCTCGGGATCCGCCCGGCCAGCGGCTGGGTCAGCGTCGGCGGGATCCTTCTGACGGTTTTGCTTGTACTGGCCGGTGCGCTGCTTCTGAGCTGGATCCTTGAGTTCCGAAAGGAGAACCGTGAGGATGCCATGAAGAAGCTTCGCTCGGATGCAAAGCATGACAAGATGACCGGTCTGCTCAATCATACGTCGTCCGAGGAGGCGATCAATGAGTCATTGAAAACAGAGGAAGGCGGTGTCCTGCTTCTGATCGATGTTGATAATTTCAAGACCGTGAATGATACGGCAGGTCATCTGGCGGGAGACGAGGTTCTGGTAGAAGTTGCCAATGCCATGCGCACGACCTTCCGCAGGTATGATATTCTGGGCCGTTATGGCGGGGACGAGTTTATCGTGTATATGACCGGGGATATCTCGATTCCTGATTTCTCCGTGAAGGCCTCACAGTTCCAGAGAAAGATCCGGAAGATCCCCGCAGGCAATACCGGACAGTATGTCACCTGCAGCATCGGCGGAGCAAGGAGATGCGTGGAGACACCAACCGCGGAGGACATGATCCGGCGGGCGGATCAGGCGCTGTATACATCAAAGGGGAACGGGAAGGATCGTTTCACGATCTTCGATGATTCCGGCTCGACGCTGATGAAAACGCCCAAAAGGGATGGGCCTGAAATGAGCCATGACTTTACGCTGAATGAGTGAAAAAGGGAAAGACAGACAGGAAAAATGCACAGGTTGATAAATGTAAACTTTTTATGTCGAAACCTCTTTTTTGCGGAATCAGGTTGACTTGAAGGCCTTAATCGTATAAAGTTTTAACGTCTGTTCCGATTACTGATGGCTTTAACCCACCCGTACATAAAACCCACCACGGAGCGGACATCCGCCGGCATTCATTTGTCGGCGGCTTTTATGGAAAAGAGTATTGCTTTTTTCGGTGGAATGGGATATTTTATTGATGTATAGAAACTCCGCGGTGGGAGAATCGATACATGATTGGAAGGCGTTGTCTTTGGACAGCGCCTTTATTAATCTCCCGGAGGGATGTAGGAACTGCCCATGCCGGCGGCGGAGCTGACAGAAAGCGGAGGAGGGAAGCCATTGGATCAGATGAAAAACTGCAGGATCTGCCCGAGGGAGTGCGGCGCTGACCGGACGTCCGGCCGGCCCGGCTTCTGCCGGGCACCCGGGAAGGTGATCCTCGCCCGCGCCGCGCTGCATCTGTGGGAGGAACCATGCATTTCCGGCAGATCAGGCTCCGGCGCGGTTTTCTATTCCGGCTGCAGCCTTGGCTGTATCTACTGCCAGAACGCCGCGATCTCGGGAGTCAGGGACGGATCCTTTTTGCCGGGAACCGGCGTGTCCATTGATGAGCTTGCCGGGATCTTCCTTCGCCTTCAGGGGGAGGGCGCGAATAACATCAATCTCGTGACGGCCTCGCATTATATCCCACAGACAGCCGCTGCACTGAGAATCGCGAAGAAGAGGGGCCTGCGCATCCCGGTCGTCTATAATTCCGGAGGTTATGAGAAGGTATCTTCCCTCCGGCTTCTGGAGGGACTCGTAGATGTATATCTGCCGGACTGCAAATACTGGTCGGCAGAGACGGCACGGATGTATTCTCGCGCGCCGGATTATCCGGAGATTGCCCGGGACGCGATCGCGGAGATGGTCCGGCAGGCCGGGGAATGCGTGTTTTATGAGGCGGATGGCGGGCAGCTGATCAAAAAGGGCGTGATCGTCCGGCATCTTCTCCTTCCGGGACATGTGTCGGAAGCAAAAGAAATCCTGGCATATCTGCACGGTACGTATGGAGATTCGATCTTCCTCAGCATCATGAATCAGTACACGCCGATGCCGGCGGTGAGCGGACTGCCTCTCCTGAGCCGCAGGACAACGCGCAGGGAATATGACAGGCTGACAGATTATGCGATACAGATTGGAGTGAAAAATGGATTCATACAGGAAGGCGGAACCGCAAAGGAAAGCTTCATCCCGGCATGGAACGGGGAAGGCGTCCGGTGAGCGGCGGAGCAGGGTACAGCCCGGGCCGGAGGAAAAGAGAACACGTGGGGTACAGCCCGGATCCGGAAGAAAGAGCCCGAAGGAGAGCGGGAGGATATCAGCCGCGCCGCAGGGAGACCAGAAGATGCCATCCGGAAAACGACCGTCCGGAAAGACATCCGGAAAACGACCGTCCGGAGAGACCTACGGGAAACGATCGTCCGGAAAGACCTTCGGGAAACGACCGTCCGGAACGACCTCCGGCATATGCGCTGCCGCCGGAAGGTGCGGTGGCTGCGACCTGGCGGAAATGAACTATGAGGCTCAGCTTCGGCGGAAAAACCATACATTAAAGCAGCTTCTCGGATCTCTGGCGGATGAAGTGCATCCGATTCTCGGGATGGAGGATCCGGCGCATTACCGCTGTAAAGTC
>CAJOQO010000062.1 GCA_905236545.1 uncultured Lachnospiraceae bacterium | reverse complement strand
GAGGGGTTGGATCACGATAGTGATCCAACCGCACAGGTGGAAGTTTTTTCAGCCGGGATGATCCGGCATACAAACCAACAACCTGTTTTTTATCAAAGAAAGGAAGAAAACAATGGTAGAACCGATGTACGCAATGGGCAAAGCAGTCAGACTTTCCAGAATGGTAAACCCTGTAAGCAACAAGATGATGGCAATTACTGTCGATCATGCGACTTCCCGCGGAATTGCTCCGATGACCGGTATTCAGGATATTCAGGGAGCGATTGATAAGATCGTGGCAGGCGTTCCGGATGCCATGACCATGACCGGCGGCATTCAGAAGCGCTGCTGGGGACCGCATGTCGGATCCGGGATCGCTGTCCTTCATAAGATTTCCAATTATGCACCGACTTCTCCGACCAATGACTGTGTGTTCGGCTCTGTAGACGCGGCCGTCCGCATGGGTGCGGATGCGGTTTCCATGGGATGCATGACGCTTGGCGATTTTCAGAATGAGCAGTTTGAGCGGATCGGAAAAGCGAGCGAGTACTGTGACAAGATCGGAATGCCGCTGATCGGACATGTATATCCGAAGGGGGAGAGCGTACCGGCCGACAAGAGAGCCGCGTGGGAGAACATTGCTTACTGCGTAAGAAGCGCCTGTGAGCTGGGCATGGATGTCGTCAAGACCACTTATACCGGAGATCCGGAAAGCATGGCGAAAGCGATTGCCTGTGTTCCGTCTTCCTTCCGCGTCGTGATTCAGGGCGGGGATACCCCCAAGGGACTTGAGGGAGATGCACTTCTGAACTATTACATGCAGATGACCAGAGACGCACTGGACGCCGGCTGCGGCGGAGTCACCATGGGCCGCTGGGTATGGGACAACGATGACGTGACAGCTCTTGTCATTGCGCTTCGCCGTCTGATCCACAAGGGATACAGCGCCAAGGAGTGCATGGAACTCTACAAGACAGTGAAGAATGAAAAGAACTATGAGGATTACAGAATCCTGTAATCTGCAGATTCGGTACTCTTTCACATGGTGCCCCGGATGATTTACCGGAGCCCCGCGTGGAAGACCATGGCAGGAGTTCCCGACGTGAGCGGGAACTCCTGCCGCGTCAGGAAGCATCTGAGATCCGTCAGATAAGCAAGCTGATCTGACTGGATCATGAGCAATTCCACGGGGTGCTGAATCATTACAAAAGGATAACACAAAAAGCGGGATCGGGACGGGCCGGCATCTTCCGGAAACAGTTGGACAAGCAGAGGAAAACTATGTAGAATATAGTCCACTTTAAGTTTTCTGCGGAGAATGATTATGTTTACAGATCTTAGCTTTGAAGAAAGAACGTCACAGATCAAACTGACCCAGAGAGAAAAGAAAATTGTTGAATTCATCAAGCAGAACGGGGATTCCTTTCTGAATGATACGATCACGGAGTTTTCTGAGCGGGCGGGTGTCAGCGATGCGACAATTGTCCGCTTCTGCAAGCATCTCGGGTATAAGGGCTATCAGGATTTCAAGGTCAATTGTGCCCGTCAGATGATCTCAAGGGATAAGCAGTTTAATGTGAATCTTGAGCGGGAAGATGACGTGTCCCAGGTCTGCAGCAAAGTGTTCAACAGTGAGATGTCGGTATTGAGCAGGACGCTTCTCGAGATCGATATCAAAGTGCTTGAACAGATTGCCAGACGGTTGAAGGATGCCGGCAAAGTTGTTTTCTTCGGCACCGGCGGAAGCCTGAATGTGGCGAAGGACGCATTGCATAAGTTTATGAAGATCGGACTGATGGTCTATGTCTATGAGGACGTGGACCTGCAACATATGGCGGCTTCGCTTCTGCGAGAAGGCGATGTGGCGGTACTGATCTCCCATTCCGGGAGCAATATGAATACGCTCCGGTCGCTTGAACTGGCCAGAGGAAACGGAGCCTTTACGGTTGCGCTGACAGGATTGGGGAAAAATCCGATCTCCAAGGTGGCAGACATTACGGTGCATATTGCATCGGAGAAAACGATTTACCGCTCTGAGAGTGTCAGCACGAGAATTGCGCAGCTGGCGGTGCTGGACTCCCTGGTCGGAATTACTGCCAATATGGATTATGAAACCTCCTATGAAGCAGCCATGTCTACGAGAAGAGCCACTTCACCCGCAAAGTTCTGATCCGGACATGTGATGTGTGAAAGGAAGAGCACTGTCGCCGGAACCGGGGTCGGATCCGCCATTCCGGCAGAAGGGAGTTGTGCTGTGAAGATAGTAGTTTTGGATGGATATACAGAGAATCCGGGAGATCTCTCCTGGGAACCGATTGAGAAGCTGGGGGACGTGACCGTATATGACCGCACTTCTTATACAGAGTCGGACCTGATTGCAGAGAGAATCAAAGACGCGGATGTCGCCATTATCAATAAGACGCCTGTCAGCAGGAAAACGATGGAAGCGTGCCCGAACCTGAAAGCGATTGCCGTCCTTGCAACGGGGTACAATGTCGTAGACTGTGAGGCTGCGAAAGAGAAGGGAATCGCTGTCATGAATGTGCCGGTTTACGGCACGGATAACGTGAGCCAGTTCGCGGTCAGCCTCCTCCTGGAGGTATGCTCCCATATCGGGGAGCACAGCAGAAGTGTTCATGCAGGGGACTGGGCCTCCTGCGTTGACTGGTGTTACTGGAATTATCCTCTGATCGAGGTTTCGGGAAAGACAGCCGGAATCATCGGACTGGGACGGATCGGTATCAACACGGCAGCCATTCTGAATGCCATGCATGTAAATGTCATTGCCTATGATGCTTTCCATAGTGAGGCAGGATCAAAGGTGGCGGAATATGTGGAACTGGATGAGCTGCTTTCGCGGTCGGATTTCATTTTCCTGCACTGCCCGCTTTTCCCGTCTACGGAGGGAATCATCAACAAAGATAATATTGCGAAGATGAAGGACGGTGTGATTCTCATCAATAACAGCCGTGGTCCGCTGGTGGTCGAGCAGGATCTCGCGGATGCTCTTGAGAGCGGTAAGATCGCCGCCGCCGCGGTGGATGTGGTTTCTACAGAGCCGATCAAAGAGGATAATGTACTGATGAAGGCAAAGAACTGTATCATCACTCCTCATATTTCCTGGGCGACGAAAGAGGCCAGGGAACGGATCCTGCAGACGACAGCAGAGAATATCAAGGCATTTATGAAGGGTGAACCGGTTAATGTCGTGAATTCATAACGTTACTATTCACGGCCGATCTGAGTCTTTGTATCTGACGCGTCAGGCTTGCCTGTAAGCGGCAGTACAAAGCTCAGATCAGGCCCG
>CAJOQO010000061.1 GCA_905236545.1 uncultured Lachnospiraceae bacterium | reverse complement strand
CAGACGTCAGTCTCTGCCCTGTAACACCATTATCCAGGCGTCCGAACAGGGCGTTCTTATCTCCAAGGGACGCGACACACAGTGCCTGGTTGGCAGCGTCGCCGCCGGCTCCGTCCGTCACGGGGCCGCAGACATAGGTCTCACCCTCTCCATGGTAGAATTCATCCGGAACATCCGGAAACGTGAAGTCATGGTTCGCTTCCCCGATATGAATCACATCATATTTCTTCTCTCTTCCCATACACCCTGTCCTCCGCATCTTCGCCGGCCTGATTCCACCGGATTATGCCTGGTTTTCCCTGATTCCGCCTGATTCCGCCTGTCAGGTAAGCACTTTTGAAAGGAATTCCTTAAGCCGCGGGTTTTTCGGAGAATAAAAGAACTCGTCGGGAGTATTCTCCTCGGCAACGATCCCCTCATCGATGAAAAGAACACGGCTGGCGACCTCACGGGCAAAACCCATCTCATGAGTAACGACCACCATCGTCATGCCATCTTTTGCCAGTTCTCTCATGATCTCCAGCACCTCGCCGACCATCTCCGGGTCCAATGCGCTGGTCGGCTCGTCAAACAGCATGACAGCCGGATCCATCGCCAGCGCCCGTGCGATGGCAATTCTCTGCTGCTGTCCTCCCGAGAGCATCCCCGGGTAGCTGTCCGCCTTGTCCGGAAGGCCGATCCTCCTCAGAAGCTCATCTGCCCTGGCGTCCGCCTCCTCCTGGGTCATTTTCTTCAGAAGCACAGGGGCAAGCGTAATATTCTGGCGCACAGTCTTCAGCGGAAACAGATTAAAATGCTGGAACACCATTCCCATCCGCTGCCGGATCTGATCCAGATTCGTCGACGGATCGGTCAGCTTCACGCCCTCAAAAATAATCTCTCCGCCCGTCGGCGTCTCCAGCATATTCAGGCATCTCAGAAACGTTGACTTGCCCGATCCGGAAGGCCCGATCACAACAACCTTCTCCCCCTTTTTTATATGCTGGGTGATTCCACACAGAACTTCATGATCCTCGAAGCTTTTCCTCAGATCCTTTGTATATATCACGGAACACACTCCTTTCCGGTTCCCCGCCGGCCGCAATGCCTGACTGTCTCATGCTCAGTTTCTTTCTGCCGGCAGAAGATCCGCCTTTTCAGCGCCGGTCGCTCTTCGCCATCATCTTCTCAAACCTTCCCATCAGCCAGGTCAGTCCCAGCGTCATAAGCAGATAGATCCCGGCTGCGATCACATACGGCGGGATCACATCCCATGTTCTCGATCCGACATAGCCGGCCATCTTCATCAGGTCATTCACAGCGATGACGGAGATAACAGAGGTCTCCTTTACCAGAGAAATGAATTCATTGCCAAGCGCGGGAAGGATATTCTTAAACGCCTGCGGCAGAATGATCGTGCGCATCGTCATAACGTAAGTAAGACCCAGAGACCGCCCTGCCTCCATCTGTCCGACCGGAATGGAAGTAATACCGGCACGGATGATTTCCGCCACATACGCGCCGGAATTGATGCCGCAGCACACGGCACCGACCAGAACCGGATTCGTATTCGGCGAGGTAAACACCAGATTGTAGATGATCATGATCTGCACAATCATGGGCGTACCGCGGATCACCGTGATATACACCCGGCAGATCACATCCAGTACCTTGATCAGCTTCAGCTTTGATGCCCGCGCCGTCACACGGACCACGGCGATCAGAACGCCGATTAAGATACCGATTATTACCGCAAAAAGAGAGATCAGCAGCGTCATCTTGAGTCCGCTGAAGTACGCCATGTACCGCCGTTCCGGTACCCACGCGTTGTAAAAACTCTGGCCTACGCTTTTCAGCCATTCTATCATAGGTTCTGCACTCCTTTACATCTCAGTGAGAATGTCTGCCTTCTTCAGGTGACGGCGGAATCAAACAGAGGGTCTCTTATGAACCGCTGCAAGAGACCCTCTGAATCAAATCAGTGTTTCCTTATGATTACTCCGCGTCCGCGTGAGAAGCGATGATCTCATCCATCTTCCCGCTCTCGATCATCCCTGCGATCACGGCGTCGCAGGCACCCTTCATGGCTTCATTGCCCTTTTTGACCGCGATCGCATAGGAATCCTCAAACAGTGCATCTCCCTCAACGATCTGAAGCTTGTCACCGGAAGACTCAACCAGCTCGATCGCCGGAGCCTCATCCATAACGATGCAGTCAATCTTTCCATTTACGAGATCCTGCGCCGCCTGGACAAACTTCGTATAGCGCTGAACCGACTTCGCTTTGGTATTGTCCGTCACCCAAAGATCCGCGATGTTGCCCTGCTGAACGCCGATCGTCTTATCCTCGAGTGCCTCGGCAGAGGATTCCTTAACAGCAGGATCATCCGCTTTCACAACCACAACATCCCTTGAGTCAACATACTTTTCGGAGAAGTCCATAACCTCTTCCCGCTCCTTGCTGACCGAGACGCCTGCGGCAACGATATCAACCTTGCCCTGCTGAACGGCAAGAAGCGCACCGTCAAAGTCCATGTTCTGGATCTCAAGCTCCACGCCAAGCGCGTCAGCAATCTCCTTCGCAATATCCATGTCGACTCCCTCAACCGTGTCGCCGACCAGATATTCATACGGCGCAAAACCGGCTTCCGTTCCCACGATCAGTTTTCCTTCGGAAACCGTCTTAACCGAACCAAAATCAAACCCTTCCGTCTCATCCGCAGATACCACGGCAGCTGCCGTAAGCATCATCGAGCACGCCGCAACAGCCGCTGCTGCCAGCTTCCAGTTTTTCATACCTTCTCCTTCCCTCCAATTAAGATTTCCTGTCATTTTTACAACTGTCTTCGCAATCCCATTCCATCATGCCGCAGTTCCTGCGTCTCAGGAACTGTGCGGTTTCCTGACAAAATGGCACCGCCTTTCTACAAAGCAACATTATAGGCCCGTTCATCGAATATCGCAAGTCATATGTTTGCGGTTATGCACAGTTTATGCATTCTACTGTTCCTATTCACGGTCGGATCTGAGTCTTTGTACCTGACGCGTCAGGCCTTGCCTGTAAGCGGCAGTACAAAGCTCAGATCCTGGCCGCGAAGCGGGAACTTCCCCACAACCGGGAACAGAAGCTGCGAAGCAGCGACGGATGCGCGGCAGCGCAGACGGTTCACGGTCTGTGGGGAAGGAACCGTGAAT
>CAJOQO010000060.1 GCA_905236545.1 uncultured Lachnospiraceae bacterium | reverse complement strand
CTATGTGGCTATTCACGGCCCCTTCCCAAAGACCGTGAACCGTCTGCGCAGACGAACATCCGCCGCTGCTTCGCAGCGCCCGGCACACGAACAAAACTGCCGGAGCGCCCCGTAAAGCACCCCGGCAGTTTTTTCAACTGAACGATCTGTACGATCCGCCCGTACGATCGCTGAAAGCAATCGTACAGGCAGAAGCTTTCACAATTGTCTGATTACCTCCTGCAGGCCTTGTTTGCGCATGTCGCGGCAACCGGAATCATGATAAAGGAAACCACATACATGATCCCGAACAGCGGAAGGAAGGTCCGAAGGAACGATCCGGAGACCGCCTGGAAGCTGAACGTCAGCTCAGGAGTTTTTCTCGATGCAAGAAAGAGATTGAAGGCCGTCATCGGAAAGCTGATGCCTGCCGTAAAGATCAGGCAGACCGGGATCCCGCCTACAAGATTCTCGGCAAGCGTGTGCGGCCTGATACCGAACAGTCCCGCGAAGCCTGTCGATACCTTCGGGATCGGCACGATCAGATTGATCAGGAACGCCAGCACGAATCCGATCACGATGTTCAGGACCAGATTCGGAAAGAGCACGAGAGGTGCCTTATTCAGAAGGGGCGCCGTGATCGACATCACGACCGACATCGCCAGATCCAGAATCAGGTTAAAGATAAGAAACCATTTAAAGCTTGGCTTTTGCATTGTTAAAGACCTTTCTGCGTCAGGCTCCCTTCACCAGGCGTACGGTTTCACGGCAGATCGCCAGCTCTTCGTTCGTCGGCATGACGATCACCTTAACCTTCGAATCCGGAGTGGACAGAACAAATGCTTCGCCTCTCTTCTTATTGGCCTCCGCATCAATCGTGATTCCAAGGAATCCGAGATACTCCAGCACCTTCCTGCGGACGATGCCCGCATTCTCGCCGATTCCTCCGGTAAATGCGATGGCGTCTACGCCGTTCATCGCTGCGGTGTAGGATCCGATATATTTTGCGACCCTGTAGGAGAAGGCATCGATCGCAAGTCCGGCCGCTTCATTCCCGCCGTTCATGGCATCCTCCAGATCACGGAAGTCAGAGCTCAGGTTATTCGACAGCGCCATGACACCGCTCTTCTTATTCAGGATGGTATTCATATCCGCGGCAGTCAGGTTCTCATGGCTGCACAGATAATCGATGATCGCAGGATCCAGGTCACCGGAACGGGTTCCCATGATCAGACCCTCAAGAGGGGTAACGCCCATGGAGGTATCAACACACTTGCTGTCCTTCACCGCGGTGATGCTGGCGCCGTTTCCAAGATGCGCCACGATAACCCTGGAGTTGTCCGGATCCAGGTTCAGATACTTGATGGTCTCTTTGGAGACAAAGCTGTGAGAGGTTCCGTGGAATCCATAGCGGCGGATATGGTATTTCTCATAGTACTCCGTCGGGATCGCATAACGGTATGCCTTCGCCGGAAGTGTCATGCCGAAGGAAGTATCCATGACGACGACATTCGGCTTGCCGGGCATGAGCTTCATGCAGGCATGGATGCCCATCAGGTTTGCCGGGTTGTGCAGCGGGCCAAGGTCCGATGCCTCTTCGATCGCGGAAATGACCCCGTCGTTCACCAGAGCGGACTCTGTCAGCTTCGCGCCGCCATGCAGCACCCTGTGTCCGATCGCTTCCACCTCATCCAGGCTCTTCAGCACGCCGGTCTTCGGATTCACCAGAGCGTCGAGAACCATCTGGATCGCTTCATTGTGGGTCGGCATCGGGGCGTCAGTGACCTCCTTCTCGCCGCCGGTCGGCTGATAGACCAGACGTCCGTCAAGGCCGATCCTTTCACACAGGCCTTTGGCTTCCACCTGCTCGGTATCGGAATCGATCACCTGATATTTCAGGGAAGAGCTGCCGCAGTTAACTACTAATACTTTCATTGGTTTTCTCCTTTTCTTTCTCTCAGGCCATCTGTGCCTGTACTGCCGTCATGGCTACCACGGCTACAATGTCATCCGCATAGCAGCCTCTGGACAGGTCATTGACCGGCATGGACAGTCCCTGAAGAACCGGTCCGTACGCACCCGCCTTCGCCAGTCTCTGAACCAGCTTATAGCCGATGTTGCCTGCTTCCAGGCTCGGGAAGACGATCGTATTTGCCTGGCCCGCAACCTCACTGCCCGGCGCCTTCAGGCTTGCGACGGATGCTTCAACGGCGGCGTCAAACTGAAGCTCACCGTCGATCTTGATCTCCGGATGAGTTTCCTTCACGATCTTCACTGCATCGGCAACCTTTGTCACATCATCATGCTTCGCGCTGCCCTTGGTGGAGTAGGAAAGCATCGCCACCTTCGCTTCCGCGCCGATGAATGCCTCGAAGGACTGGGCGGACAGAATCGCGATCTCAGCGAGCTTCTGCGAATCAAAATCAACATTAACGGCGCAGTCCGCAAAGACAAACTTCCCGTTCTCGCCGTATCCGCCGTTCTCAAAGCCGGGAACGTCCATGACAAAGAATCCGGAAACACTGCTGATGCCCGGCTTTGTCTTGAGCAGCTGGAGCGCCGGACGAATGGTATTGCCGGTGGAGTGGCAGGCACCCGAGACAGCTCCGTCCGCGTCACCGCACTTGCACATCAGGCAGGCATAGTACATGTAATCGCTCATCATCTGCTCTTCGGCCTTTTCCGGAGTCATCCCCTTCTTCGCGCGAAGCTCGACGAACTTATCGATATATTTCTGGCGGTTCGGATCCGTCGAAGGATCAATCACCGTAATACCGGTCAGATCATGGTCGCCCTTATTCGCGGCGATCTGCTCCGGCGTTCCGATGATCACGATGTTGGCGATCTCTTCCTTCGCGATCTTGACTGCAGCCTCATAGGTTCTGCTGTCCATATACTCAGGAAGAACGATCGTCTTCTTATCCTTCTTTGCCTTTGCTTTGATATCATCAATGAAACTCATAAACCAATCTCTCCTTTCCCTGACAACGAACCATCCGCCCGCGGCCATGATCTGAGCTTTGTACCTGCCGCTTACAGGCATGCCTGACGCGTCAGGTACAAAGTCTCAGATCCGGCCGTGAATAGTAACAATTATCTCTCATTATACCGTTCCTGCCCCCTTACGACAAGAAGAAAAGAAGTGTATAATGACCTCCGCACAAAGAACTCCGCACAAAGAATTGGAAGAAAGGATCCGGCCTATCATGAAAGACATGACAAAAGGCAGCCCGCTCAGGCTGATACTCGCTTTTGCGCTGCCTCTGCTTTTAGGGAATATTCTTCAGCAGTGCTACAACATTGCGGACGCGGCGATCGTCGGCCGTTTTCTCGGTTCCGGTGCGCTTGCCGCGGTTGGCGCCACAAGCAGCGTACAGCTTATGATCCTCGGCTTCTGCACCGGAGCCTGCGCGGGCTTCTGCGTACCGATCGCGCAGCGTTTTGGAGCGCAGGACTACAAGGGGATGCGTTCCCTTCTGTACAACAGTATCCTGCTTGTCGGAATCCTCTCCGCCGGGCTGACCGTTCTGTGTGTGCTGCTGACCAACATCATTCTGCATATTCTGTCGATCCCGGTTGATATCTGGGACAATACCTATATCTATATCCTGATCATTTTTCTCGGAATTCCGTTTACCCTGCTCTACAATCTGTCCGCCGGTATCCTCCGGTCGGTCGGAGACAGCCGGACGCCGTTTCTGATTCTCGCTGTTTCGACCGTGACCAACATCGGGCTCGATCTGTTCTGTATCGCTGTTCTGCGCTGGGGCTGCGCGGGAGCGGCTGTCGCAACAGTCGCCGCCCAGGCTTTCAGCGGAATTCTCTGCACTTACTTCGTGTTCCGGAAGTATGAATTCCTGCGATTCCGCCGTTCAGAAATGAGGGCAGACCGGCACCGCTGCGTGCAGCTTCTCCGGATCGGCATCCCGATGGGACTGCAGGTCTCTATCATCGCCATCGGGAGCATGGTCATGCAGGCCGCAAACAACAGCCTGGGAAGCGTCTATGTCTCCGCCTTTACCGCGGCCGTCCGGATCAAAATGTTCGCCATGTGTCCCTTTGACGCGATCGCCACTGCCGTTGCCACCTTCTGCAGCCAGAATTACGGTGCCGGCAATTATGAAAGGATCCGCACCGGAGCCAGGATCGGTAATATCGTCGCGATCATCTATGGACTGATGATCGGTCTGATGCTGGCTTTGTTCGGCCGGACAGCGTGCATGCTGTTCCTGCCTGCCGATGAACCCTGGATTCTGGATCCGGCTGGACAGTATCTTCGCTGGATGGGTTATTTCTACTGGGTGCTCGGTCCGCTGAACGTATGCCGTCTTACCGTGCAGAGCCTCGGCTATTCCGGCCGGGCCATGTTCTCCGGCGTCATGGAAATGGCCGCCCGGATTCTTATAGTGACGCTGTTTGTTCGTCCCTATGGATTCGATGCCATCTGCGTGACGGACCAGGCCGCCTGGATCTCCGGGGATCTCTATATCATTCCCACCTGTATCGCTGTCCTGAAGAAGGTTAAGGGATCGATGAAGCGAAGCATTGACGCCGGACATCGCGCCGAGCCGTAACCAGCGTTAAAGGGGGCTGATACAAGCCGCAGGCCGGGGCTGCAAAATCAGCCGTCAAT
>CAJOQO010000059.1 GCA_905236545.1 uncultured Lachnospiraceae bacterium | reverse complement strand
GGGAACAACAGGCTGCGAAGCAGCGACGGATGCGCGTCAGCGCAGACGGTTCACGGTCTGTGGGGAAGGGGCCGTGAATAGTAACTTACTCTATTCACGGCCGATCTGAGTCTTTGTATCTGACGCGTCAGGCTTGCCTGTAAGCGGCAGTACAAGGCTCAGATTTTCCGCCTTTACACGGCTGCCAGATGATCCAGCTCATCCATCACCTGCTCGCGGCTCTCATACAGAATCGTATGGATCCCGTATCTCCCGGCGCCGGTCAGGTTCTTCTGCGTATCATCCACAAACACCGTCTCTTCCGGAATCAGCCCATACCGCGTCAGAAGATGCGCATAGATCGCGGGATACGGCTTAACCGTGTGTACATGGCAGGAAAGGATGCCTTCCGCGATCACGCCGTAATCTCCCGTCTTCCCCGTGCCTCCCAGGTTCTCGCCGAGAAAATCCAACGCCTCCGGGCAGTACAGAAGCGCTGCCGGGGAAAAATTGGAAAGCACCAGGACGCGATATCCCTTTGCCCGGATCATCTCGATCCAGTCCTTCGATTCTTTCCTGCGGGTCACGATGCCTCTCTGATCCCGCAGGGAATCATCGATCCACGGCGCCAGGGAAGGATCCAGCGCTTTCATTTTTCCGACGATCCAGCTGTATGGCATAAGGCCGGTATCAAAAAACTCCCAGTAAGGGGAATCCATCGTAACCGCCTTCAGCGCCCGGGCCTGCTCCTCACGATAGCCCCTTGCCATATAATAATCCAGGGTATGATAATCTACCAGCACCCCGCCGATATCAAGTACCACATTGCGAATCATATTGTCCCTCACATTATTCCTTTGATTGCGCCGGCAGCGATCTTCAGGAATGGATTGTAGTTATAGAGTGCCGAAAGAAAACCGGATTCACTGATCTCGCGCATCAGCCCCGCCCCCAGCGGAGTCGTGGAAAACAGAGACAGAACCAGAAACAGCACCCACACAATCAGGATCCCCTGAATCATGCCAAGCAAAAGCCCCAGCAGCCGGTCGGCTGTCCCGATGACCGGAAGCCGTCTGGATACAGCCAGCGCTCCCAATATCAGCCGGATCACCAGCCATACCACGAAAAACGTCACGACATAAGCCAGGATATTCAGGATCAGGCTGGCGATATAATTGATCATATAGGATCCGAAATCATTTGCCCCAAGCTTCTGATAACCATTCTCATTGTTAAAGGTTTCAATCTGATCCTTGATCCACTGGGGAAGCGGAAGGTTCTCGATAAACCGCATCTGATCCGCCCGGCTCATCCCCGCGGTTGCCTGAGACAGAAGCCCGGATGTACCGCTGCCGGCGGACGGATCCGTTCCGGCGGACGGAAGATCCTCAGACAGCAGCATGTACGACCATGGCGGCAGGGGAATGGGGGAACCGGAAAAACCGGCCATTCCGATCTCAAACACCGCCGGCGGTATGAGGCCGGCAGTTGATCCAACCAGCTGCTGCGCGTAACTTTCCAGTTCCGCATCTGACAGGGAATCGATGATAGAAGGATCGTATCCCATCGCCTGCAGCTGTTCCTTGATCTTCCCGCGGTCAAATGAGCCGCTTCCATCGTCTGACCTGACCGAATCGATCACCGCAGATACCTCTCCGCCGGACACGCCGGCGGGCAGCACAGCAGTGGTATCCGCACCTCCCAATGCGCCTGAAATCATATCCCGGACCAGGTTCTGGCCGATCGTCTCACATTGCCCGCGGATATAACCATACACCGGTGTTGTATGAAGCCAGTTCGTAATAACCGGCAGCAGAAAGGTTACAAGAATCCCGGCAAGCAGCAGGGCGGCAATTCCGGAAATCTTCCTCACGAAACCGCGGATCAGACCGGATACGGCGTTCAGGCCAAGAACAGAACACACGATGATCATAACGATCGGTATCGATGTCAGTTGCGGCATCTGTGTCTGGTTCATACGTTTCTCCTTTACAGGATCTTATTTCTCTACACAATCCTGATCCGTTCCATACCGCTGTTTGTCAGAACCGCATATCTTCGGAACCCCGGAATCTTCACAAAGGCACCGATCTGTTTCTCATAGTCCGTATCCAGTCTTGCCACTCCTCCCGGCGTAAATACCATCAAATGGCCGGAGTCATTCATCAGAATCTCGCCGGAATCCATTTTGATCTGCGCATAGCCGTGAGAAAAACTGACGTCACAGCGTTTCTTTCCATTCAGACGGTAAACCTGCATCCGGTATCTGTCAGTCGGAGAGTCGCTCGCCATCACAAAGCCGATATTGTCGCTGTCATGAAAAACACTCAGGATCTCTGCCCCGATCTCCACGGAGGACTTCTCTTTCGGATTCTTACCGGTGGAATATGTTACAAAACCGGAATCTCCGATTGCCGCCGCTGTACTGTCGGTCAGATAGCAGACAGACGGGAAGATCTCATCCTTATATGCGATGGAAGACGCGAGATGTGTGTCATCCGAATTCCCGGAGGAAGAAAAATCATAAAACGCAATCGTACTGTCAACTGTCCCGGAGCCGATCCTCGCAAGCGATACCATCAGTTTCTGCGCATCCGATGAAAGAGCGATATCCAGAGGCTGGCCCTGATCCTCCAGGGTCGTCCTGACTTCTGCCAGAACGGTTCCTTCGATACCAAGCAGCCGGATCCGGACATCCTTTCCGTCTTTCAGCATCAGCGCGGCAACACCGTTCTTCGCGATTACACCCTTCAGGATCGGAAGATCCGTCTGGTAAGAACCCAGAGAGCCTTCCACATTGACAATCTGAACGATATAGCCCTGCTGCTCATAGACCATCATCGTTTCCGCGCAGATATCCGTCATCGGCGTCTCAATCGTATACGCTGCACTCCACTGCGTCTCGTTTTTGCCATTGACATACGTCACACCATCGGAGCCATATTTGATGAATCCGTTTCCCAGCTTCACATACCGTGTTCCCGAGATATCCTCCGCCTCAAAGAACGCCGTCACTTCATATCCGGTGTACAGATGATACCGGCTCATGATCAGATACGCCGTAATCGCGATCAGCACCAGCACGATGATGGCAAGATAAACAATACCAGAGCCTATTCCGGCACGTTCCTTCGTATCATCCGCGTATTCTTTTCCGGAAATATATTGATCCTTCTGGTCGTAGTTCTCCCAGTCCTCTTCCTCCTGACTGTCCCGGAGGGTACGTAAGGAAAGCATCTTTCCAAGATACTGCAGTCGTTCCTTCATAACTTACAGTTCCACCCTGCCATCCAGAGCCCGGAGCAGAGTCACCTCATCGATATACTCCAGATCTCCTCCGACCGGAACGCCGCTGGCGATTCTCGTCACCTTAATCCCGGTCGGTTTCACAAGTTTGCTGATATACATAGCCGTTGTTTCACCCTCCAGGCTGGAACCTGTCGCGATGATCACCTCGTCTGTCTCTCCCTGAAGTCTTACCATCAATTCCTTAAGCCGGATATCGGACGGTCCGATTCCAAGCTGCGGGGAAATGACCCCCTGCAGTACATGATATACGCCGTTGTAATGTCCGGTCTTTTCATAAGCAGCGAGATCCCTGCTGCTTTCCACAACCATAATCGTGCGGTGATCCCTTTTCGGATCGCTGCATATGGGGCACAGCTCCTGATCGGTCAGCGTCCCGCACTGCCTGCAGTAGCGGACATTCTTTCTTGCCTGCGTCAGGGAAGACGCCAGAGCCTCCACCCTCTCGGGCGGCAGGCTGATAATATGAAATGCAAGCCTCTGTGCGGTTTTTTCTCCGATTCCGGGAAGACTGCTCAGCTGCTCGATCAGATTGTTAATCTGGATGCCGTAGTATTCCATGCTATCTTTACCAGGTTTTGCTGTTGTCTTGTATCCGGAAAGCCGCTGATCAGATCAATCCCGGGAATCCCTGATATCGCCGGTATTTCCTTGGAACCTGTTCAAAACTAACCCGCGCAATCCGCATCAGTGATTCTGAAACAGATCCTCAGAACCCGAACCCGCCAAGTCCGCCAAGCCCGCCTGCGATGCCGCCCATCACCTGCCGGGCATCCTCCTCCGCTGCCCTGAGGGCTTCGTTGGCCGCGGCGATGATCATATCCTGGAGCATCTCCACATCGTCAGGATCAACCGCATCCGGATCGATCGTAACCCTGGTGAGCTCCTTCTTCCCGCTTACCACAACCTCGACAGCACCGCCGCCGGCTTTTGCGGTATACTCCTTCTCCTCGAGCGCTTCCTGCTGCTCTGCCATCTTCTGCTGCATCTTCTGTGCCTGCTTCATCAGGTTATTCATATTCCCCGGCATCATGCCGCCGGAAAAACCGCCTCTCTTTGCCATATCGATCCTCCATTTTTTGTAATGATTCAGCACCTCCTGGAATTGCTCATGATCCAGTCAGATAAGCTTGCTTATCTGACTGATCTGAGCGGTTCCAGGGGGCGGACAAGCGGTGAAACCGC
>CAJOQO010000058.1 GCA_905236545.1 uncultured Lachnospiraceae bacterium | reverse complement strand
TGCTCCGGACAGGCTGCCCGCCGCATGGAAGCGCTTTTTCAGACGCCCCTTCTCTATATGGATCAGCGGGTAATCCGCGTCCGGGGAAAAGGTATACAGTGCCTCCTTCTCCTGTCTGTAATAATATCTCAGATCATCCGATCCGCATTCCTCATCCGAACCGCAGATCAGGCGAACGCCGTTTTTCAGATTCAGTCCCAGCTCCCTGATGCACCGCATCGCATACAGAGCCGCTATGGCCGGACCCTTGTCGTCACTGGTTCCCCGTCCGTAGATCCTGTCTCCTTCGACCAGCGGTTCAAAGGGCTTCGTCTTTGTCCAGCTGTCCGATACGGGGACAACATCAAGATGCGCAAGGATATCAAGCGTTTTTTCACCCTCCGCGTCCAGATCACCCGCGATGCACCGCATCCCATAATTGGAGGTCCGGAATCCATAGTCTTCCATCATGTCCTGCATGGCCAGGATCGCCTTTGCGGGCATCTCGCCATAAGGCATGCCCTCGCCTGGGGCACCCTTTACCGACGGGATCCGGATCAGCTTCTTCAGATCCTCCAGCATCTCGTCGCGATGAGCTTCCACCCATGTGTCAATCTTCTCCTTGTATTCCGGTTTTTCTACCATATCAGCCTCTCCAGGAAATAATGAAGGGAACGGCTGCCTGTCCCCCTGATCAGGAAGGGAACGGCTGCCTGCCCCCGTATGACTTAAAGATGGTAACGATTCAGCATCCCTGTTGCTCAGAACACGGATCCGTCAGATAAGCAGGCTTATCTGACCGGATCATGAGCAATTTCAGGAGGTGCTGAAAGGATGATCAAAAATGAAATGTCCGTGAGAGCACTTCCCACTTCGTATCTTTATCGGACAGATTCAATGGCGTCCCGTCTGTGAGATGGTAATCCCCTGCGCCCGCATCTCCCTGATAGGTTCCTGTCAGTTCCGGCCATTCGATCCCGATCTCAGGATCATTCCATGCCAGTCCCCCCTCATCTCCGGGATGATAGAAATCAGTACACTTATAGCAGAACTCCGCGACCTCCGAGAGAACCAGGAACCCGTGGGCGAAGCCTTCCGAAATATAGAGCTGTTTATGATTGTCCTCGGTCAGGATCTCACCATACCATTTTCCGTATGTGCTGCTTCCCTCTCTCAGATCCACCGCCACATCAAAAACACTGCCGCGGATCACACGTACCAGCTTTCCCTGCGGATGCTCCTTCTGAAAATGAAGACCGCGCAGCACTCCCTTCACGGAGGAGGACTGGTTGTCCTGTACAAATACCATGTCGAGGCCGGCTTCGTGCATATCATTCCGGTTATATGTCTCCATAAAATAACCGCGCCTGTCCCCATGGACCGTGTTCTCGATCACATACAGTCCCTCGATCGGTGTCTTAGAAACCTTTATCTGTCCCATAAACGCTCCTTACTTATATTTCTATCTCCGCCAGATATCTCTTTATCGCGTCCTGCCAGTCGGGAAGCGCCCGGAATCCGTTCTCCGTGAGTTTTCTTTTATCCAGCCTGCTGTTAAACGGACGCTTCGCCTTCGATGCCCCATACTCCGCTGTCGTTACCGGAATCAGCTTCAGGTGATCCGCATCGTATTCCGCATGCCCCATAAGGGCAGCCTGACGAAAGATCTCTCTGGAAAAATCATACCAGCTGATATATCCCGTCTTTGTCCCATCGGCTGTGTAGCCGCCCTCCGTTTCGGGAAGCTCCGCATTCGTCGCATGATAGAAGCCATACCGTTCCGTCTCGATCATATCGACAAGTAATGATGCAAGATCCAGCGTATAGGTCGGTGTCCCGATCTGGTCATCCACGATCCTGAGCTCGCTGTGGTTTTTCCCGATATTCAGCATCGTCCTGATAAAATTCTTCCCGTTTCTTCCGAACACCCAGGCGATCCGCACGATAAAGAAACGATCCGTGGCCAGGACAACCGCCTTCTCCCCGTCGAGCTTGGTCTGTCCGTATACATTGAGCGGCGCATAGTTTTTGTCATCCGGCTGCCATGGACGCTCTCCCTTCCCGTCAAAGACATAGTCCGTAGACAGATACACGATCTTTGCGCCTGCCTGCGCAGCCGCATCCGCCATGTTCTTTGTTCCGTCGACATTGACAGCGCGGACCTTTTCCTTCTTGTCCTCATCCTCCGCCAGATCCACTGCCGTCCACGCCGCACAGTGAACGATCACGTCCGGTGCAGTCTCCTTAACCGCCGACATGACCCTGGCACGGTCCGTGATATCCAGGGACACATACGGCATGGCCGTAACAGGGGATCCGTCCTGAATCCCCGCATATGCCGGCGCAAGGTCGGTTCCCACGCCTTCATAGCCGCGCAGCGCAAGCTCATTCATCACATCATGACCCAGCTGTCCGCCGACGCCGGTCACCAGAACCTTCATACTCATACCTTCTTTCGGTCTCCATACATCTTTTCATAATAATTCTGGTACTCACCGGAGATGATCGGCTTCCACCAGTCCTCATGATCCAGGTACCACCGGATCGTCTTTTTGATTCCATCTTCGAACTTTGTCTCCGGAAGCCATCCGAGCTCATCATGAATCTTGGTCGGATCGATGGCATAGCGCATATCATGCCCTTTGCGGTCTTCCACATGAGTGATCAGAGAACGGGGCTTGCCGAGCGCATCGCAGATCATGGTGACGATATCAATATTCTTCATCTCATTATGCCCGCCGACATTGTAGATCTCTCCGACGCGTCCTTCATGAATGATCAGGTCGATCGCGCGGCAATGATCCTCCACATACAGCCAGTCCCGGACGTTCAGCCCCTCGCCGTAAACCGGAAGGCTCTTGTCATTCAGCGCGTTGATGATCATCAGGGGGATCAGCTTCTCCGGGAAATGATAAGGGCCGTAGTTGTTGCTGCAGCGTGAGATCGTTACAGGAAGTCCGTAGGTCCGGTGGTAGGCGAGCACAAACAGATCCGCCGATGCCTTGGAGCTCGAGTAGGGGCTCGAGGTATGGATCGGAGTTGTCTCCGTAAAGAACAGATCCGGGCGGTCAAGCGGCAGATCTCCGTAGACTTCATCCGTGGAAACCTGATGATACCGGCTGATCCCGTACTTCCTGCACGCGTCCATCAGAATCGTCGTCCCGCGTATATTCGTTTCCAGGAAAATATCCGGATCTACGATGGAACGATCCACATGGCTCTCCGCGGCAAAGTTCACAACCATGTCGGGATGCTCTTCCTCGAACAGACGGTATACCGCCTCCCGGTCGGTAATCGATTCTTTCACGAAACGAAAGTTCGGATTGTCCATTACCGGAGCCAGTGTGCTCATGTTTCCGGCATAGGTCAGGCAATCCAGGCAGATGATCCTGTCATCCGGATATTTTTCCAGCATATGAAAGATAAAGTTGCTGCCGATAAACCCGGCCCCTCCTGTTACGATAATCGTCATCTGATCTGTCCTCCTCTGAGAACGCCTGTTTTCGCGTTCTTTCGCGTTCTTTCCTAATCCTTATTGAATAACATCAAGGAACTTTCCGTCCAGCACATCCTTCAGATACTGTCCGTACTGATTCTTTTTTAATACCTCATAGACCTTCAGCACTTCTTCACGGCTGATCCATTTATTATAATACGCAATCTCCTCCAGGCACGCGATCTTCCGATGTTCGTGCTGCTCGATCGTCTTGACGAAATTCGTCGCGTCCACCAGCGACTCATGGGTTCCCGTATCAAGCCATGTGAATCCCTGACCGAGTACTTCCACACTGAGCTCGCCGCTCTCCAGATAGATCCTGTTCAGATCCGTGATCTCCAGCTCCCCTCTGGCGCTTGGCTTCAGGTTCTTCGCATACTCCACCACACGGTTATCATAGAAATACAGGCCGGTCACACAGTAGTTGCTCTTCGGATGCTCCGGCTTCTCTTCGATGCTCTCCGCTTTTCCATCCCTGTTGAAGGAAACGATGCCAAACCGCTCCGGATCGTCGACGTAATAGCCAAACACCGTTGCCCCTTCTCCGTTTTCAGCGTGCTTGACTGCAAGCTTCAGCCGGCGCTTCAGCCCATGTCCGAAGAAAATATTATCGCCCAGGATCATGCACACCGTCTCATCCCCGATAAAGTCCGCGCCGATCACAAATGCCTGGGCCAGTCCTTCCGGCTTAGGCTGAACCTTATAGGCAAGCGACACGCCGAACTGGCTGCCGTCTCCCAGCAGCTCTTCGAACCGCGGTGTGTCGGCAGGCGTGGAAATGATCAGGATGTCCCGGATCCCTGCCGTCATCAGGACTGACATCGGATAGTAGATCATCGGTTTGTCATAGATCGGCAGCAGCTGTTTGGATGTAACCATGGTAAGAGGGTACAGCCGTGTACCGCTTCCACCTGCAAGTATGATTCCTTTCATTCTGTCTATACTCCTTTCTACAAGTATTGTATTTCCACCACCTGTTATGGTCAAGTGCAACCTGTCGCCATAGGTTATAAGCAGCTCTCTGACCACGAGTCCTGTCCGGGTTAAGTGCAGCATATCGTCAAAGGTTGTCGACGGACAGTTCCGGATACTTTCCGCGCAGGAAGCGCTCGATCTGATCTCTTGCGGATGTCACGCTTCCCTGCTGGAAGAAGGGCTTTCCGCCGCCGCGCCCGCCGAGGGAAGCATTCATTTCCCTCACCAGTTCTTTCAGATCGTTTCCCTTCCATCCCGCCGCGTATTTATATCCGTCTTCGTCTGATCCCGCAAAGGAGAATACAGCCCCGCCGCATGTTTCCATCACCTTCGCAGTGAGTTTCTGTGCAGTGACAGCGTCTGCTCCGGGAACAAAGAGCAGAACATCCCCCGCTCCCTCCAGCTGTGCGGCTTTCCGGTCGATCTGCGCATACCGCATGGCGATCAGTTCTCCCTTCAGGCGCGCATTTTCCTCCACAAGGCGAAGGGCGGCTCCGCCTGTTTCAAGCATCCTGCTGCTCAGCTGCATGGAGACCTCATGGTTCTGCCTGTATATCTGGCACAGATACCGGAAGGCCCATCTTCCGCTCATCATTTCCATCCTCACGCCGCCCTTGAACTTCTCATGTGACAGCAGCTTGATGATTCCGATCTCTCCGGTGCTGCGTACATGGGTGCCGCAGCAGGCGCAGACATCCGCACCGTCAATCGTTACCACCCGGATCATGCCCGACAGTTCCTTTTTGCTTCTGTATTCGATGTTCTTCGCCTCCTCACAGGTACAGACCTGTGTATGAACCATATGGTTTTCCCATATGATCTCATTGGCGCGCCGTTCCAGTTCAGCCAGCCCTTCTTCAGGGATCTCTCCGTCCAGATCGATCGTGACACGGTCCGCGCTCATATGGAAGCCAACATTGTGATAGCCGAACCTGCTGTGGATCAGGCCGCTCACAATGTGTTCCCCCGAGTGATTCTGCATCCGGTCAAATCTGTAGTCCCAGTCCAGTACGCCATGCACACGCTCGCCCGGGCGGACCGGATCCTGGCAGATCACAAAGACGTCTTCTTCCTGTCCATGGGTATCAGACACGTCGATCCGTGTGCCGTCACTCAGGACCAGATATCCCCGGTCACCGCTCTGTCCTCCGCCTTCCGGAAAGAACGCGGATCGGTCGAGTGCGATCCGGTACCGGCCGCCTTTTTCCGTGCATCCTGTCACAACCGCGTCGAATTCCTTCAGATAGGCATCTTCTTCATACAGCCTTTGTGTCATAGTGCCGACCTTCCTTCTCTTTTTCTCAGCATCATTCCCGGCGTTGAATCTGCCGGTTTCCTGTCCTTGTCCTTATCATTGTTACTGTGGCTTTTGCATGGCGCTCGGGGTGTGACCTGTAACCCGCAAACGCTTTCATGAGTATATCCTCCAGCCGGTTGATTGACAAGTCGCTGCTGCCCTCTCTATACTGAGGAAGAGTTCCAGGGAGATCAAAAAGTGTTGCGGGATGTTGAAAACAGTGATGAATACAGGAGTACAGGAATGCAGGAATACGAAAAAAAAGCCGGAAAGATGCTGTTCTTTTCCGACATCGATGAAACTCTGGTCAATACGGATAAGTCTTTGAGCGATGAGAACCGCGCTGCGGTCGAAGAATTCCTCGCGCATGGGAATATTCTCGTGATTTCCACCGGACGTGCGCTGTCCGGCGCTTCCAATCTCATGAAAGATCTGGGACTGTACGGAAAGGAGAATGTCCTGATCAGCAGCTGCAACGGCGCCGTCATCTATGATACGTACCTTGAACAGGAGCTTCTGAGGCGTCCGGTTCCGCTGGATCTGATGGTGGAAGCTTTCGATCTTGCCAGAGATTTCGGCATCCATATCCAGACATACACGGAAACAGGCGTCGTTTCAGAGACAGATAATGAATCCCTTCAGCGTTATATTGCCATCCAGCGTCTCCCGGTCGAATATGTTTCGAATATCAGGGAAGCCCGGATCGATCCGCCGCCCAAGCTTTTGTGTCTCGACTATCCGGATCCCGGGAATGTTACAAGATTCCGTGCTTTCTTCGAGGAGCGGATGGCCGGAAAGCTCGACTGCTTCCAGTCGAACCCCTGGCTTCTTGAGATCGTTCAGCCCGGGGTCAACAAGGGTTCTTCTCTTCAGTTTATCGCGGATCATTATGGAATCGCCATCGATCATACCATCAGCGCCGGAGATGCGGAGAATGACCTTACCATGATTCTCGCAGCCGGTATTGGCTGCGCGATGTGCAACGGGGATGAGCGGCTGAAGGAAAAAGCTGATTATATCACCCAAAATGACAATAACCACGCCGGTGTCGCAGAGATTCTGCACCGCTTCTGTCTGTGAGCGGTATTGCAGTCAGTGTAAGGAGCTGTTCAGAAATAACTTGTACATATGACGCAGGACAAACGTTCATATGCAAGGAGGAAAACGCAGCCGTAGCGGGCTA
>CAJOQO010000057.1 GCA_905236545.1 uncultured Lachnospiraceae bacterium | reverse complement strand
CATCCTACGGATTCATTGACCAGGTACACCTGCCCTTTGTGATGGCCGCAACGGTGGTAATCGTGCCATTAGGTATACTGAATCCTCTGACCTACAAGGTCATTTCGTCCAATCACATATCGTTCATGTTCAGCGTCAGCTCCATGTTTGACCGTTGGATTAAGATGCCGGAGGAGGTTGACTTTGACTTCTCCAGCCTGAAGTTTGTGGCGCTTGGGGGCACATCGGTATCTGCGGCGGATAAGAAACGCTACAACGAGTTCCTTGAAGCCCATGGCGGCAAGGATGTTATGATCCTGAACGGCTATGGCCTCACGGAGATGGGCGGCGCATGCTGTCTTTCCTCACCGGAATTGGACGACGAATCCATCGGTTATCCGATGCCGGGATTCACGATACAGCTCTACGATGAAGACAACGACCGTTTCTTCACACCCGGAAAAGAAGGCGGCGATGGCATTCTTTACCTGAATTCCCCGTCCATGTCCACACCGGTGCTGGATGGAAATGTCGTCGTCGATGTCAAGGACATCGACGGAAAGCCTTATGTGTGTACGAAAGATCATGTGCGCGTAGACCCGGACGGGCGGATCACCTATCTGGGCCGGGCCACCCGTTTCTTTTTGAATGAAGAGGGCAGAAAATACGATTCCGGACGGGTGGAGACAGAGTTTTCCCGCCTGAAGGGCATCGAGAACTGTGCCATCGTACCGGTACTACATAAAATGCATCACGATACTGTCCCCATGCTGTGCATCGAGACAGTGAAAAGAGCCGGAGCACCGCGGGACGTCGTTCTTAAGGCACTCCGTCAGGTGTTCCTCGAAAAGAAGCTGCTGTCAGAGGAGCTTATTCCCTGTCAGGTGATGCTGGTAGAGAAGTTCCCGCTTAACTCCAACGGCAAGATCGACCTGTATCAGTTAGGCCATGGCAAGCTCTCCGGCGATATGTATACGGTGGAACCGGTCCGTTCCCAGGATCAGCTGTCTGATTTCAGATTGATTCCATGCGAAGCCGGACAGACAGACGTGATCGCACAGATCCTTGAGGATATGTCTGAAGATATCAAAAAAAGCATGCCCGGTAAAAAACGCGTTAAAAACAATAAGAACCAGACATCGGCGAAGGAAACCAGCGGCAGACTTTATGAGGATTTCGACCTCATGCGCTACCTGTATCAGCAGTGGATGAACAACATGCTCGGTATGCAGAGACAAAGGTTTTCCCTGCCGACACCGTATATGCCATTTTTCCCGGCACCTAAAATGCTTCGCATGAATGAATGGATGTCGGATATGAAGGCTGTGATGTCCGAGATGAAGAACATGGAACCTGTTATGAAGAATCTGCTGCCGACGCCTCAGTCTGTGATGGAAAAAATGATTGCCGGCGGGCCGGGCCTGCTGCCGACGCCTCGTTCTGTGATAGAGAAAATGACTGCCGGCGGGCAGAGCCTGCTGCCGTGGATAGACGAGAAGTCCGTTCAGACAGTGTTTGACATGAACCAGATTGCCTTCGAGATAAACCAGTGGCTTACCGAAAACAGGATGCAGATGGATGACAAGGTGTTCAAAATGCTTATGATGATACTGGGACGGCAGCCTGAGGAATAGAACAGGCTGCCGGATCGGATCTCCTTTCAGTGTGATGTTCCTCACATCCGGCACTCAGATCTGATTGCCGGATGTGAGGAACATCGATCAAAAGAAAGCAGAGGAATTCAGGTATGACACAATCATTACAGAGACTGTGCGAGCTTCAGATTGAGAATGAGAAGATCATCCGAAAGGCATCCTTTCTGGAATTGGATGACATCATCAAGGTTGGCGCGCTGTTCTATACGGTGAGGGGGATTGCTCCGGACGCACAAAGGATCCGTGCATGTAAGGAGATTCTGAAGAGAAAGACAGGGATCTTCTCGAACTTTCGTGGTTTTCTTCAGTTTGCGATCCAGGTGAAGATGGCGATCTCTCCTGATCCGGAGACATATATGGATGAAGTTCTTGCCATCTATAAAAAGCTGACGGAAGGCCGTATCCTCCCGGGCGAGATCGTTGCGATGACTGCTATGACCATCTATGACCTGTCGGGTGGCAGGGATGCAGATTCCGAGATTGCCGCAGTCAGAGAAGCTTATGCGAAAATCAGGCAGAAGCATAAGTTTCTGACGAATGAAAATGATCTGTCCTATATTGCGATGATGGTTCTGTCCGGGGAAGACACGGACCGGAAACTGGAAGAGGCTGAGATGCTGTATGGTTCGCTGAAAGAGCGTTTTCGCATGCCATCTGATACAGCGCAGTCTGCTGCCATGGTTCTTTCCCTGAGCAGAATGCCGGCTGAGCAGAAGGTGGATCACTTTATCAGTTTCTATAGAGCCCTGAAAGAAGTAAAGCATGCAACATCAAAAGGAAAATCAATGTCTGTTTACGCAGCCTTCACAGATCTGGATGCGCCCCGGGAACTGCTTGTGAATGAGGTTGGCGAAGTGGATGACTGGTTAAAACACCAGAAAGGATATGGGATCTTTTCATCCTCTGATGTCAGACGGGTCATGGCTGCAGCTCTGGTTCTGCAGGAGCATGAATTGCAGAGTGCAGTCCCTGTTCATACAGAAGCGGCCACAGTGGTTTCTCAGCTGATTGCCGAGGAAGTGATCTTCATGATGATCATGATTATCGTCATCTCGATCTCAGCCAACACGACTGTAAACAGTTGACGGCAGTTCTGTATCAGGGAAACGCTGATCAGGGGGACATTGATTGAATCAATGTCTCCCTGGCGGTATGACAGGAAGGCGGTGCCGGAGAGGTTCAGGCAGATGTTTTACAGGATTCCCAGGAAAACGTTCACGGAATTGAGACAAAACAGAAATACAGCATCCATCATTGTAAATATGCTGATCGCGGCAGTCAGCCT
>CAJOQO010000056.1 GCA_905236545.1 uncultured Lachnospiraceae bacterium | reverse complement strand
TGGCCGGCGTGTCCGCTGTCTTTCCTCCATCGGCCGGCGTGTCCGCTGTCTTTCCCCCCATGGCCGGCGTGTCCGCGCCGGCTCCGCACATCCGGTCCCAGGCGGCAGCCTTTTCCCGAAGAAGCGCTTCATCTCCCGGAAATACAAGCGGCCTGGAGTTCCATACATAATCTCTGGAAAAATGCTTTACCTTGACCCTGTAATTGGTGCCTGATCCATGGTCGAGGAGTGCGAGGGAGCGGCTGGAGTAGACATATTCGCTTGTGTTCTGCTCACAGGAGATCTCAAAACCCTGCTCCTCAAGCCATTCAAGCTCCTGCTCGGGAACGTAGAGAAGCTTAAGGGATCCGGGTACAGAAGATAAGGCCGGGGACGCACTGCCCGCCGAAGCGGTATCAGAAGATAAGACCGGGGATGCACTGCCCGCCGCAGAGGCTGTACCGGAACGAGGATCCGTCCGTGGATCCTCCATCAGGGAGCGTACATAAGCACGGCACGCTTCCCGCTCCCCGACAGGATAATAATATCCGCGATCGGCTTCGCTCCGGATGACATAGAAGTTATCTTCCCCGTCGACCGTCAGGCCGAAGGTACTTTGCCATGTGTAGACTGCCGGGAAAGAAAGAACCGTCATGTCATTCAGAGAAGAACTGCGGCACCGGTCCATCCAGGTCTTATCGTTCAGTGTGATTGGTCGGAACATAGTATCTGTATGCTTTCCTGCGTGTTAAGGTTCATATTCCTGCGAGTCGGTAAACGTTGATTCCATATCCTCCGGATCTTTTTCCTGAGGTCCTTTGTAGCGCAGCGCCAGCATGGTAATATCATCAAACTGCGGGACATCCCCGTCGAAGTCATCGACCGTGCGCAGCATATAATGAACCAGCTCCTGCGGATTCGCATTCTGCACCTGATTCAGCGCGTCGACCAGGCGGATCGGGCCGAACTGCTCATTATCGGCGGTAGTTGCCTCAGGAACGCCATCCGTATAGAGAAACAGTGTCTGTCCGGGCTTCAATGTGAATTCATAGTCTTTGTAGCGGACGCCGCTCATGCCGCCAAGCACGAATCCATGCTTGTCGTGAAGCAGCTCGTAGACACCTTTTTCGTTCTGGATAACAGGATACTCGTGCCCGGCGTTGGAAGCAATGACAAGGCCGGTGGAGATTGTAAGGATTCCGAACCAGACCGTGACGAACATATCCTCGTCATTGTTTTCGCAGATCCGGTTATTCGCCATCTGCAGAACCTCATGAGGGGAAAGCCCCTGCTGGGCGATATTGCTGATGATAATCTTTGCCATCATCATGAACAGCGATGCGGGGATCCCCTTTCCGGAGACGTCGGCCATGACGATCCCGAGGTGGTCGTTATCGATCAGGAAGAAGTCGTAAAAGTCTCCGGCTACGGACTTGGCAGGCTTCATCAGGGCATACACATCAAACTCTTCCCGTTCCGGAAACGCGGGGAATGTGCTTGGCAGCATGCTTGCCTGGATCCGGTTCGCGATATCCAGCTCTGTGCCCAGACGCTCCTTCTCCTCCGTCGCGACGGTCAGATTGTGCATGTACCGGATGATGCCCAGCTGCATCTTCTGGATATCTCTGTACAGATCCCTGATCTCGTCATCTCTCCGGCGGGGAACGCTGACGACCTTTGTCTCCAGATCATCTTCATCCTCGGCACCAAACGAGGAAGCATCCTCCGCCAGCCGGCTGATCGGGTCAGAGATGACCTTCCGGATATAGAGACTGCCCAGGATTGCCATGAGGACGAGGACTCCCGCGCTTTCGAGAAGCAGGAAAATGACAAAACGATGCCTTCTGTCTATGATCTCGTTCATATCCAGGTCAACGCCGACGACAGCAGAATTGGTGCCGTCGGAGGCGGTCACCGGTTCCGCGCAGGTGCACAGCCAGCCATACTCCGAATTCGTGATGGTAGCCGGAACCTGTTCATTCGCGACCTTATTCTCAAGGCCTTCTGAATTCTTCTCCCGAAATCCCAGATTCAGGATCGATTCGCTGGGATCCAGGAGGTACATAGCGTCCTCCACTCCCAGATCCTGCACATAGAGATACTTCACCCCTGTCCCGGACTGCAGCGTATCGAGAAGCTCCGTATAGCGGGCGTAATCCTCATAGAGGTTATGCTCTGTGAGATAGTCCTTCAGGATAGAGGTATCGTTGTCCTTTCCGGCTTTCGAACGAAGCGCCTGATACTCCTCAGAACCGACAGCATCGCTCAGCTTCTTCAGAAAGTCGCCGTCCATCAGCCGGGCTGTTGTTGCGCTCAGCTTCTGGATCCGGTCCATCTGCAGATTGTCGACCTCCCGGTTGTGGGTCATATAGCTGCCCGCGAACAGGAGAAGAATGATGATGGTAAAAAAGAGAAGGAGCACCAGAATCAACTGACGCCCGATGCGGTTTGTTTTCTTTTTCATAGGGGATCCCTTTCTCTGAAGGACTCTGATATTTCCGGAATGCTGCCAGTGCCAGCGCTCCTGCTGAAAGTATACTTGAAATCAGATCATCTGTCACGGTCTGCAGGGAGATGGATCGCTTCAGCGATCCGGTGAGTTACGGGTCCTGCAGCTTTGATGACTTTGCACGTCTGACGAAGATGCCGACAAACAGGAAAGCGACGGCGAGAACCGCGATCACGGCGGCGATGACAGAAAGGCCTTTTGAAACGCCTGCCACGAGCGCCCAGCTGAAGACAAAGGGCCCAAGTGACTGGGAGATATTTTCAAACAGGCTGTATACCCCGAGTGAGCGGTCGAAGCCAAAGCGCTGCACCTCCTTCTGGTCGGTGTAGAAGCTGGTCTGGAGCGGAAGACCGAAGCTGTCGGAGAACCCCAGCAGGATCAGCGTAAAAAGCAGCGCCGGGATCGAGTGGAAGAAGGCGACAAGCGCAAATGCGAGCGCGTACAGCAGGGCGGACAGGGTGAGTCCGAACCGTTTTTTATTGATCTTTGTAAACAGGTTTGTCATCAGTGTGCTCAGTGACATTACACACAGACCATTGAGCAGGAAGGAATATCCGACGTAGGTTTCGGACAGTCCCCACCTTGTTCCGATGATCGGGTACAGGTAGATCAGGAAATAGCTTCCGATCAACACCGGGACGACCAGCATCAGGAAGAAAGAGAGAATGTTCCAGGAACCCAGGAACTGAATCCAGGACATCCGCGATGCATTTTCCCCGGTGGAGGATCCGGAGCCGGGCGCGGCCTCCTCTTGTGCCGCATCCTCCTGCGGATAGGACGATTTGACCAGGTATTTTCCCACAACAAGCAGAAGGAGCAGGCTTCCGACTGCGGTAAGCACGAACAGCACGGAAGTCGGAAGCCAGTTCAGCAGGAAACCGCCGAAGACGGTTCCGGAATTGATGCCGTTCAGCGCAGCCGCATTGTAATAGGCGAAGCCGGTATCTTTCGAATCGCCCGGCATATCCGCAATCAGGACATTGACGATAAGAAGGATGACGCCCCAGCCGATGCCGATGACAAGGCTGCCCAGCGTGATCATCCAGTAGGAAGGGATGATGCGCAGGGCAAGTCCGGCTGAGAAGAGGACAGCGCAAAGCAGGGAGGCCCGCTTAAGGGAAAGCCTTCGGATCAGACCTGCGCCGAATACCGAGAAGAGCGCACCGGAGATAACCTCCGCGGAGAAGGGAACCGCCGACATGAATGCGGCGGAGAGCCCCGGGATCCGTACATCGCTGGCAAGCTTGATCGCGTAGGTGGGAAGCACAGCCGTTGTCAGATTTGTGAAGAAGAAGACCAGAAATACAATCCCCCGCAGCATGCCGGCAGGAAGCCGGACAACGGACGCACCGTCTTCTGGCTTCTGCAGCTGGAGATGGTACTCATTTCTCCCGCGCAGGAAATAGATGATCTCGATCAGGAACATGACACCGACCGCAGTGACTGCGATCAGGTTCAGGAGAAGATCAAAGAAGATCCTCTGCATCTCTTCTTCAAAGCTCTGCAGATCCGTACCGACCTCGATCAGTCCGACCGAATTGCCGTTTTCATCCAGAATCGGATCCAGCACGAACAGGTAGCTGCCCTCCTGGCTCCGGTTGACGAACTCCTTTCCGACACGGGTGGTCATAATGGACTGCTCTTCGGAATCCTCATATTCCCAGTCATAGGGGAAGAGCATGGAATTCTCGTCCATGGAGTAGGTGAGAGTGATCGTATCGTGATCCCCCAGCACCCGGTACATCGTACAGTACAGATCATTGACGGAATTCGATTCCGTCTTGAAAACGCTGTTGACTGCGCTCTGGACAGCCAGGTAATCTTTTCCGAGATAGTCGGAGGATTCATCCAGATTCAGAAATGCGCTGAGCGGCATTCTCTCCATGGTAAGCGACGCGCAGTAATCCGCTTTGTCGTACATGGTACGATACATCTGCTCCGTGAAGTTCGGGAAGAGCGTTGCTACCAGCATCGTGGCGAGCGCACCCACGCCGATGAGAACCGCCGCCACGATGCGTACCATGGAGCTGGCCTTTTGGAACAGGAAATAAATCAGAAAGAGGAGATCAAGAATCAGGATCACTGCCAGAATGACGAGACAGGCCCAGGTCATGCAGGCTATGAATATGTATTTTGAAGAGAGGGATAACGTGTCAATGCTTTCACATGTATCCTGATCCCAGATCTTCACGAGACTTTCGGTGGTGGAGACGACGCTGAAGTCGGAATTGACGCTGTCGCAGACCTCGCGCTGCGCCCAGTCGGTATCCTCCTTGTGAAAGGCTGGTTCACCGGAAGCGACATCGATCGAGATCAGGCAGCGCAGCCCCCTGTCAGCTGCGTACAGGGTTCCGTCCAGATAGCTGATCGCGCGGGGAACACTCTCGATCTCTTCGATATGTCTGGAGTTGTCATACACCAGCTCGTCCTGCTTCCCGTCTATATAATGGTAGATTCTTCCATTAAATGTGCAGTACCAGAGGGAAGCTTCGGTGCTGTCCCACACAGCGTTCAGGACAAGATCGTCTGCGTGTTCCATCGGAAAGAACTTGGTATCAGAAGAGGTAATTGACCGCAGCGTGAGTCCGTTATCCATGGCGAAGACAACAGAAGCCCCTTCCCCGGAGCGGAACAGGGAAGTGATGGAGGGCCTGATCTGATCCTCGGCGGCTTCGCGGCCGCTTACTGTTTTCAGAAGGGAACCGTCGGAGGAAAACATGAGAACCTGCTCTGATTCCAGACGGATGCCGCTTCTGATCCGTTTGTCCTGCACATAAACATTGCCCGCGTCGTCTGTACAGAGCCTGACTGCCTTCCGGAAGGATTCGTCCGAGGACTTGATCTGCCACAGGAGGGTGCCGTCCGCGGATGCTTTCAGCAGACGTTCCCCGGCACTGTCGATTACAAAGAGATTTCCGTCATGATCCTTACAGGCACCGACCACCTCGGTCAGGGCGAAGGGCTGGAACGGATTCACACGGATCCAGCTGCGGAAGAAGTAAAGCTCCGCAATGGAAAAGGCAAGCAGCAGGATGCTCAGGGTGATGAGGATGGGCTTTCGTTTGTTTTTCATTTCTTGATTCCTTTATTATGCTGAAGCGCGCAGAGCGCATGATTCGTACCTTATAGCTGGATTATAACGGGGACAAAAACGATTGTTCCGCTCTCCTATGATAAGGCATAAATGAAAAAAAGTACAGAATCCCCGGCTTGTAACCGGATTGCGGTCTGGTCTTCAATTGTGGTACGATGAACCGGAACATCAGGAACTGTACCGTTCCTGATGCAGGCATCTGAAGGAAGCAAAAACTGGCAGGAAGCGCAATTATGAACAAGAGAATCAATGATTTTACGATGAACCCCTCAGGATTTGTTTTGCTGGCGGACTATGTGCCGGGGATTATTCAGGAGATCCGTTACTATTCCACTTACAACTTTATCGGTGACCGGATCGATGGCTACGAGGAACCCTGCGCCCTGCTGACAAAGGAGGCGGCCCGGGCCCTGAAGACGGCCGCCAATGAGCTGCTTGTGCAGGGATACCGGCTGAAGGTCTTTGACGCTTACAGGCCCTCCGGCGCGGTGAAGCATTTTGTCCTGTGGGGGATCGAGGATCAGGATATACGCATGAAGCCTTATTTTTATCCGACGCTGGAAAAGCAGGAGCTGTTCGAGAGGGGCTATATCTCCAGACAGTCCAGCCACAGCCGGGGAAGCACGGTGGATCTGACGCTGCTGGATATGCAGACGGGGAAGGAAGTCGATATGGGCGGCCCGTTTGACCTGTTCAGCGAGGTGTCCCATCCGGATTACAAAGGGATCACGCAGGAGCAGTACGAGATGCGGATGCGCCTGCAGCGGGTGATGGTGCGAAGCGGATTCCGGCCGTTTGATTATGAGTGGTGGCATTTTACTCTGCAGGAAGAACCCTATCCGGATACGTATTTTTCCTTTCCGGTTTCCTCGGAGTATCTGAGACGGTAAGGGTTCTGAGACGGTAAGGATCCTGAGACGGTAAGGGTTTTGAGACGGTAAGGGTTCTGAGATGGTAAGGATCTGAGAGGGCAGGGGTGTGAAGACATGGGAGAAGTGATAAAAGGAACGGTCTGCGCGGACCGGTATACGATGGATTATTTTTATTTCGGGAAGGGGGAGAAGCCCCTGGTGATCATTCCCGGAATCAGTGTTCAGAGCGTTGTTCCCTCCGCCGGCGCCATCGAGAAGGCGTATCGGGAGATGGAGGATGAATTCACGGTCTATGTGATCGACCGCGCCAGACAGCTGCCTCCTGACTACAAGATACAGGATATGGCAGAGGATACCGCAGATGCGATCGAAAGGCTTGGCCTGAAGGAGATCTGTATGTTTGGCGCTTCTCAGGGCGGGATGATCGCCATTCTGACCGCAGCCTCTCATCCGGGTCTTGTGCGCGCCATGGTTCTCGGATCGACATGTGCCGATATCACAGAATTAAGATACAAGGTCATGGAGCGGTGGGAAGCCCTTGCGGCCGGGAGAGACGGTGCGGCCCTGTATGAGACGTTTGGAAATGATATCTATCCGCCGGCGTTCATGGAGAGGTTCGGCAAGGCGATGAAAAGGCTCGGCACTCTGGCAACAGAGGAAGAGATGGATCATTTCATCACCCTTGTCAGGGCATGCAGGGGGATGAATCTCATGGACTGCCTGGACCATATCGTCTGCCCCGTTCTGGTGATCGGGGCGAAGGATGATGCGGTGTTTGGACCGGACGCTGCTCCTGAGATCTTTGAACGGCTGAAGGGGAGGGAAGACTGCGAGCTGTATCTGTACGATGGTTACGGACACGCGTGCTTTGACACTGCCCCGGATTATAAAAAGAGACTCCTGCGTTTTTTTGCGGTTCACGCTTCATGACTGCTTCCGGACAGGCATGATAAGGGGCAAAAGTTTTTTTGCCCCTTATCCCATACGGTGCGCGATTCCGTGGAGCGTTTTGTCCAGAGCGCGGTAGCTGTCCCGCAGATGGTAATAGAGCTCGTCCGGGAGAGGCTCCTTTTCCCATTTTGTCCCGGCGGCTGTTATCCGGTTCCGTGCTCCGAAGAATACGCCGTTGAGACAGCGTGCGCTGTCGTTCCAGTTTCCGGCGATTACCGCCGGGATGGTCAGAGCGACGGAGGAGATGCCCGGCGCGATATAAGGCTTGTATCCCAGCGCCCTCACTGAGATATTCGCTCCGACGGTAAGGTTGGTGAGCTTTTCGGTTGCTGCCTTGTCGTAATGCTCTGCCGAGATGCTGTTGACTGCAACCAGTCCTTTTCCGTGGGGACCGTAAACACGCCCGCTGTCCATAAAATGGGAAAAGCGGGGATCAGAGGAGGCGCGCCTTGCGGCGTAGTAGGCGGCCCGTGCGTACATCACGCCGAGCCCGAAGCCCTGCACCTGCTCCGGATGGAGATAGCGGGCGGCCTCCTGACACAGAAGATCCAGCGGATCCGACACTACGCCAAAGAGTCCGCGGAAGAGGGCATCCTGCGCTGCCTTCGCATATTCCTCTATGATCAGACGGTTTTTTTCAAACTGTGCCATTCTTACATCTCCCTTTGCTTCTTCACCCACCGGCGGTACGCCGGCTGCGGCGCAGAACAGGAAGATATCACAGTCAAACAGTTCTTCCTTTCCGAGAGGCAGGATCTTTGGCACACGGCGCTGGCCCGGCGGGAAGAGGATCTGTCCCAGCTCTATTTCCAGGCGGGTTACCTGCTTCTGATCGATGTCATAGATTCCGATTGCCGAAACGGTTTCCCCTCCGACGATGCGAAGCGCGGCAGCTGCATTGCGGCCGACATCTCCCATTCCGGCGATGTGGACTCTTTTCCGGTCGCCGGGAGTTTCCATCAGCCAGGGGTAGGCGGAGAGGCGTTCTTTGCTGTATGGGTATTCTGAGGTGAGATCGGTGATCCTGTGCATGGCGTGCTCCTTTTTTCAGGGGATAGCTATTGTGAAGATTATGCGTTACTATTCACGGCCGATCTGAGTCTTTGTATCTGACGCGTCAGGCTTGCCTGTAAGCGGCAGTACAAAGCTCAGATCAGGCCC
>CAJOQO010000055.1 GCA_905236545.1 uncultured Lachnospiraceae bacterium | reverse complement strand
GAGGAGCGAAATGAAGCTGGTAGACGCAGCCTGTCCGCACTGCGGCGCATCACTTAAGATCGACAGCGATAGCAAAAACGCTGTCTGTAAGTACTGCGGCGCGTCTTTCCTGATCGATGACGAAGTAAAGCATGTCCGGTATGACAATGCGGAAGAAGCCGGGTATGAGTTTGAGAAAGGCAGGCAGAGGGCGAAGGAAGAAGCCAGGCAGAAGGCGCAGGCTGAAAGAAGGAAGTATTCACAGACAGAACCAAAGAAAACTCATTATGCGGCGAGGACAACTCAGTATTCCGAACCGGAAAGGACAAAGCGCCGGGCCGGGATCGGGTGCCTTGGCTGGCTTATTGTTTTCCTGGTTCTGGGCTTGATTATCGTATTCAGCGTCTACAGCAGATCCGGCAGGGCCAAAAAACAGCAGCCTGAGTTACCGGCTGCAGCAGTAAAAACAGCAGTTCCTGAGTCGACGGAAGCGAAGGAGGAACAGAAGCAGACATCAGCTCCAGTAAAAGAGAGCGAAGAGAAAAAAGACGGTGTGCGTAATGAGTCCAAGAATGGGCGCGGCCGTTCTGATCGTGGCCGCGAGGAACCTCATTACGTTGGGGTGATCGGATATGCGGCAGTAGACTTCCCTCAGACATACAAAATCGAGAATACGGACCAGTTTGAGGATGAAAGCCTGTGGACGGTGCCGACCTACAGAAAGGACAAGCAGTTCTGGGAGGAGACAGGCAGCCTCCCGCACAAGACGGAAGTGATTGTCAGAGAGCAGAATCTGAAGCACGAAAAGTACGGAAACTACTCCGGATACCTTCTGGTCGAGAAAACGGACGACGGCTCCCAGTACTATATTGATGTAAAGAACTTCATTACCAAACCGTATTGGACATACCAGAATGATCTTCGGGAGGCTGCGTTAACCGGTGATTTTGTCGCAAGATACAACCAGGTCAGTGATTATTATCCGGTGGACAGCGGCGCCGATAAGCTTGAAATCCCGAACGGAACGGCTGTCCTTGTGACAGGCGTGACAGGAACGGGCGGGAAATTCAACAGGGACGAGACCGGGATTGAAGCCATTGTCTGGAAGCAGTGGCGAAATGGCTATGGCGGCGTGAAGTGCCACTTCAATGAGAAGGATCTGACGATCACGTACTAAAGGAAAAGAGGTGGATCCATGAAGAGTCAAAAATCATATCAGGAGTACATTCCGGGCAGATCCCTGAGTACTTTCTTTGAGAAAGACAAGATCCCGCTGCTGCAGATGAGGCACCTTCGTGATCTGGACTTTCCCATAACCCGTTCCATCTCCTATGAAAGAACTGTAGACGAATTCCTTCTGCAGCTGGCAGTCAATGATGTTCTGCTGCCGCTTCGCTCCAGAAAAGAGCTGGTTGTCCTTCTGGATGCCCAGGGTGCCATGATCCGGAAAAACGGACAATGGTCACTTCTCTTTACACCGGACGAAGAAGAGATGCAAACCCTTGCAGAGGATGCCCCTCTGTATCCGGTCCTTAAAGATATGCTGAACCGGGAAAAGACAGGAAAAGTCTGCAGGATTACTGTCCCGGAAAGAAACATGAAGACACTGGTCTCAGACCTGTCTCCGTTCTGTATCCTGGATGAATACTGTAAAAACAGTAAGGGCGGATATATGGCGGAGGCGGAAAAGATCGTCATCGCAGGACCGGACGATCTGTACCGGCATGTCCCGGTCTGCAGCTATCAGGCACTGGCTACGGTGGACAAGGATGAAGTGGAAAGCTTTCATACCATCCGCCTGCTTCTGGAAGACTATATCAACCGCTATGATGCCGCGGCCAGGGGTGAAAACATCAGGCCTTTGTCCATCGCTGTTTTCGGCCCTCCGGGTTCCGGAAAGTCCTTTGGCGTAAAGCAGATCGCATCCAGTATCGGACACTTTTCTCTTACCTCCCTGAATCTGTCCCAGTACAATGAACCGCTGGAGCTTTTTGAAGGGCTGAACGAAGCGCTGCACAGCGAAGAAGGAGAGATCCCGCTGATCTTCATGGATGAGTTTGACTGCGAGCTTCAGGGGATTTCACGGGGATGGCTGAAATACTATCTGGCACCCATGCAGGACGGAGAATATACCCTGAATGGCCGGAGCTATCAGATCAAGGGTGCCGTGTTCGTCTTTGCGGGCGGGACCGCCTCTACGTTCAATGGCTTCCTGCCGTCAACCCCTGAAGAGGAAGAGACATTCCGCAAGGTCAAAGGCCCGGACTTTGTCAGCCGGCTGGAAGGCATCCTGAATATCAAAGGCCCGAACCCGGTTTCCGTTTCCGACCAGAGTCACCTGATCCGGCGGGCTATGCTGATGCGAAGCCAGATCGTTCATAAGGTCTCCAGCATATACGATCCGGAAAGCGGTCTTGTCAATATCTCCCGGAATATGCTCTCGGCGCTTCTGTCCGTATCCGAGTACCGGCACGGCTCCCGCTCTCTGGAGTTTATCCTGGACATGAGCCGCCTTACGGAAGTAAGCCGCTTCACGCCGTCCTGTTTGCCGATAGATGAGCAGCTGGATATCCATCTGGACGTTACGGACTTCAGAAAGCGTCTGAGCTACGAACAGATGATGGGAGACTATGAAGAAAAATATGCGATGGCAGCGCATGAAAACTACTGCAGGCGCAGACTGGATGAAGCAGAAAAACTCCAGATGGATAAAGACCAGGTACAGGCTTTGAAGGCTGAACCGGAGATGGCTCCCTGGGAAGAACTGGATGCGTCCTGCAGGAGGGAGTATTTCTCTCAGATCCACTATATCGGTGTTCAGCTTCAGGACTACGAGTCCACACTGGGGCTCCGGCCGGTTCTCCCGGGATCTTCCGATACCATCACAGAGCTGTACGGACCGGTCCTCGAGGAGCTGTCTGAAATGGAGCATCGCCGCTGGATGCTGGATCGTGAAAAAGAAGGTTGGCGTTCCGGGCCGTATGATCCTGACGCGAAAACCATGCCGGAAATGGTGCCCTATGATGAGCTGGATGAGACCTCCCGTGAAAACATTCGCCTTATTGTCAGGGCCATACCGGAAAACCTACTGGCGATCGGGTTCGAACTGTATCGTAAGGTAGTATGAGAACAAGGTTCCTCATTGCCGAT
>CAJOQO010000054.1 GCA_905236545.1 uncultured Lachnospiraceae bacterium | reverse complement strand
GGGCGGACAAGCGGTGAAACCGCTCTGTCCGCCCACAGCGAAGAACACGAAGTGTTCTGAGCAATGGGGGTGCTGAATCGTTACGATTTTTTAATCAGCTCCTCCGTTACAGGTCCGCAAAAAACATTTCAAAGTAGTCATCTTCCCCTGACAGCAGGGGCGAATTCTCCCCTCCGCCGTTCGTACTGCGGCGCATCGCGGCATAGGCGCTCTCCGCTTCCTCGATCAGATCCATCTCATAAACAGGATAGCCCTGCTGCCTGCATACCGCGCAGAATGCGCTGAGGGAGCAGGGCTGCTCCCGCGCGGCCAGAAGCATGCGGCGAAGTTCCGGATCCTTACGGGCCTTCCGTTTGATTTCATCCAGCATCTCTCCAAGATTCATGACAGCCTCCTCCCACTGAAGAAAAAGAATTCCGGACGCCGCGCAGCAAGCGCGGCATCCGGAACCCTGTCCTAAGGAGCTGCAGATTCATTACAGCCCCTGTTCATCCTGCGATTCACCAGTCAAAAGCCGGTAACGGATTGCATGAACACACTTACCGGATTGCCTTACGAACCTTCTTGACAACGACGTTCTTCATGACACTGTAGCCTTTGCCGGAGAGATAAGTATGATCTTCCACAAAGAAGGTCTCATCCGGCTGGTCGCCGTCCATAAGTTCCTTATTCAGATCCAGATAGGTGACATACTTTCTGGAGGAGCAGTAATCCTTCATCAGGCTGTTGTACTCCTTGATTTCATCCCACGCACCATCCTTCCACGGATTCATCGGGGTAGATACCACAAAGAGCTTCGCGGACTTCGCGCGCTTTGTTCCATGAACCTTCTGGATCAGCTTCTTCATCCTGTCAGCACATTCCTTGCCGGTAATCTTTCCGCCATTGCCGATCTCTTCCGTACCGATGCAGAAGACAACTGCCTTCGGTCTGTACTCGATGATCAGATTTTTGGCCCACGCATTCCAGTTCGAGAAGGTGGAATAAGGAACCGCGTTATTGATGACGGTAGTAGATCCGAACGCTTTGTATACATTGGTCCAGTGATCCAGGATCCCTCCGCCGGCAAGAACCACTTTTCCGCGGTTGGACTTATATTTCGGATTGCGCAGCTGGCGAAGCGAGTTTTTGTTCACCTCTTTTACCTTCACGTCGCAGGAAAGAGTGACGCCGTTCCAGGTAACGCTGACCGTGGTGGTTCCCGGGTTCTTCGGATGCACGTATCCGTTCTTGTTCACGGATGCGACAGACGGACGGGAAGACGTCCAGGAGTCGCCGCTGGCGGCATCCCCATTGTTGAGCTTCAGATAAAAGCCCTTGCGCCTCTGCAGAAGCGTCAGTTTTGTCTCGTTCAGCCTCAGGGCGGAAACGTTAAAGTTCCATCTATAGTAGTACTTTGTATTCGAGGTGGCGGTATTGACAAAGAACATCGCCTGGATCACACAGCTTCCGACGCCTCTTGCCTGTACGTAACCAGTGTCGGAAACGGTGCAGACATTCGCATTCGACGAGGTCCAGTCAACTGTCCCTGTGACCGCCTTGTCGATCTTAAGCTGCCTGGACTGGAACTGGATGAGATTATGATCCTTCTTCTGTACCGTCTTCGTTTCCTGCTTTGGCGTCGGGGTCGGGGTCGGGTCTGTTACCTTCTGCCCATCAACAATCTTGTCAGCCATTGCATGATGCGAAGAGAGTGTTCCTGCAAGGATGGTCATCACCATCATGAGTGCCATGATCACCAGGACACTCCGTCTTTCGAGTTTTCTTACTTTCATAGATTTATACTCCTTTTCTGAAAACTGCTGTAACATTGGGTGCCGGTAAGGAACTGTTCCGGAATCACTTTGTCCGTTGACGAAGAATGGGTTTTCGGAATCAGGGCGAAGAAACGCCGCGCAGCGGGCTGCGCAGAGTGACGGCTGAGCAGATTCCGACGATCCGGACAAGTCAAGGAACCAGGTTGATCCGGTACAGGTCCTTGGTCGATTTCTTCTATCAGAAATATATCATATCTTTTGTCTGATTGCCATACAAAAAGTTACGGGTCTTGCCCTGACGGTGCTTTCTTTGTTACAGGTCACTCCCTGATCTGTAACGTATGCTCCGGCCTGCGGATGGCTGCTCCATTGACGGCTGATTTTGCTGCTCCGGCCTGCGGATGGCTGCTCCAT
>CAJOQO010000053.1 GCA_905236545.1 uncultured Lachnospiraceae bacterium | reverse complement strand
GCGCGAATGACAATTGCCCGAATGCCAGCTGCGCAAACGATGCATTCTCGTATGGCTCCTGCTCCACGGGGAACGATTTACCTTATCGCCGGGAATCGAATGAATATGCATTCTTATATCGTCCGGTAGCTTTGCTGCAGCAGGTTATGTATACTGTAAGCATAAGGAAATGCATAAGGAAATGCATAAGGAAAAGCGCAAGGAAACGCATAAGAAACGACATAAAAAGCATTGGCAGAGACAGTCACTCATCGCAATGGAAGAATGAATGGAGGTATTGTTTATGAAAGGACAGGGAAAAAGAGTTCGATGGATGCTGCTTGCCGCAATCTGTCTGGTGCTTTTGACAGGCACTGTGGAAGCGCAGGCTGCAACAAACATGAAGACCAAAACCAGTGGAATAACCTGGGGAATCAAGGTTGATAAGAAATATACCTATTACAGTTACTGGGGCGGTGTCGGCATGATCGCCCAGAATGTCAGGATAACCAATTGGAAGGATGCCTGGTCGGGGAATAAAGGAATGAGAAGGCTTTCCTTCCGGATCTCTTACACGAGGAAGAAAAAGCCGACAGCGAAACAACTGATCAAGGCGGCGACATACTATACGGTGAAGCATCCTGATCTGGATACCAGTCCGGATTGTTATTATGCGGTTGTGGATTATGATACCGGGATCAGTCTGGAAGACGCGGCGAATCCATATGGGGTAATCGTATCGAATAACGGATGGAAGAAGAGTGCAGCGACAACCTACCGGACGAAGGGATACAGTATTTCCATGACCAATTTATATGTGGATGTGGCCATCGAGTATCCAAGTACCTACAAGGGTATCTGTATCGGAGTCGGAGGGAGGACCGGCTGCTATAACACGTCATCGGATAAGCTGTTCTGGGATGGGATCTATCCATTCTGGATGACAGATACGTTGAGATCTGCCAAAAAAAAGAAGATGGCACGTTTTGCCCGGTGGTGGTATTAATATAAGCGGATGGATCTGAAGGCCGCAAATAGAAGCAGAGAGAGCGGGAATACTTCTCTCTCTGTTTTTTCAAACAGGAGGAAGCACAGGACTGGCTTCTGCCCTGAGAGAACCAGGAAACAGTATAAAGAAGAGCGAAGAAGAGCGGAAAAACAGAACGTAAAAAGCGGAATATAGAAGGCAGAATGAGAGGTGCGGTATGAGTCTGGAGAGACATGTGTTTGCAGCTTATGAACTGGGAGATATGACAGCGTGTTATACGATGTCTGCAGACGGGAAACCGGAGCTGTCGCTGCTGCCTTCGGAGTTCGCTTTGCTGCCTGAGGACACGGAAGGATGCGCCACCGGTGAATCGATCGTGTCCGGCGGACAGGATGAGGCTGGAGAAAGATCCGTTTCCGGCGGACAGGATGAGGCCGGAGAGAGATCCGCCACCGGAGTGCTGCCTGCATCCTCGAAGCAGTTCCAGGGAGAGTGCCTGGTACAGGCGAAGATCCTGGAGGATGACGGCCCCGGCGCCTATGCGTGCGGCACTACGATGCGTAATGGTCAGACAGTGCAGCGGATGATCTATGACGGGCAGGAGTATGAAGAGGATGACAGCAGGATTCTGATCCGGACCCGCCTGAGGGATGAGAGAGGGCTTTGCTACATTCATTCCCTATGCTGGCCGAAGGGCTCTTATGCGCTGGAAAGCACCGTACGGTTTGAAAACAATGGCGGGCAAAGCGTGTCCCTGGAGATGCTCTCCTCCTTTTCCCTGAGCGGGATAACCGCATTTGCCCCGGATGACGGGCATGAACGGCTGCAGCTTCACCGGATCAGAAGCAGGTGGAGCGCGGAAGGAAGGCTGGTGACAGAGACTCCGGAGGATCTTCAGCTGGAGCCATCCTGGTCCGGATGGTCGGTCAATTCGGTTCGTTACGGACAGGTCGGCTCGATGCCGGTGAAAGGTTACTTTCCTTTCGGAGCGGCAGAGGATACGCTGGCCCATGTTGTCTGGGCCGCGCAGCTGGCCGTGGAATCCTCCTGGCAGATGGAGTTCTACCGCAGGGATGACGATCTTGCATTTTCCGGAGGACTGGCGGACCGGGAGTTCGGGCATTGGATACGGAAGCTGGAGCCCGGAGAGAGCCTGGAGACTCCCATGGCGATTCTTACCGTAGTCCGCGGAGACGTGGACGAAGCCTGCCAGAGACTGACCTGGCATGGAAAACAGTATCTGGCCTCACAGCCGGCGAGTGAGCGGCAGCTTCCTGTACTGTTCAACGAGTATTGCACGACGTGGGGCCTTCCGTCCCACAGGAATATCCATGAGATCCTTCAGGCATTGAAGGGACACGGGATCGCTTACTTTGTGGTGGACGCGGGTTGGTTTGTGGAAGAGGGGAAAACCTGGGGAGACGGGATGGGAGACTATATTCCCTCCGACAGGCTGTTCCCGCAGGGACTCGGCGCATTGACGCAGGAGATCCGCCAGGCCGGGATGCAGCCGGGCATCTGGTTTGAGATCGATAATGTCGGGAAAGACGCGCATGTATATGAGCAGGAGGAAATGCTTCTGCACAGGGACGGAAAGGTCCTGACGAACGGGGCAAGACGGTTCTTCTCCATGACAAACCCGGAGGTGAACCGTTATCTGACACAGAAGGTGATCGGACAGCTGAAGCAGTATGGATTTTCCTATCTGAAGATGGATTATAACGAAACCATCGGCATCGGCTGTGACGGCGCGGATTCTCCGGGAGAAGGCCTCCGGCAGGACCGCGAAGCCTCGGTAGCATTTGTCAGGAAGATCAGGCAGGAGATTCCGGAGATCATCCTGGAGAACTGTTCCTCCGGCGGACATAAGCTGGAGCCTCTTATGATGAGCCTGTGCAGCATGGCTTCCTTTTCGGATGCGCATGAAGCCGCTGAGATCCCGGTTATCGCCCTGAGGCTTCACCGGACGATCCTTCCGGCACAGAGCCAGATCTGGGCGGTCATCAGAGAGCACGATTCGCTGCAGCGCATTGCCTACACCATGGCATCCACTTTCCTGGGGAGGATGTGCCTCTCCGGAGATGTCACGCATCTGTCTGATTCACAATGGGAGAAGATAGATGAAGCGATCGCATTTTACAGGAGGATCGTTCCGATCATCAGAGATGGCTTCAGCTACCTGTATGAGCACAGAGGCAGGAGCGACCGGCATCTGTCCGGCTGGCAGGCACTGGTTCGCGCAAAGACGGATGAGAAGGCCTGTAAACCCGGCCAAATGACCTGTGCGTTTGCTCTTGTCCACCATTTTGGAGGAATCGGGCAGGAGGAGATCGTCATAGACCTGCCGGCAGGCTGTCCGGAACACATCACTGCCGTATACTGCGGAACGAAGATCAGCGCACGGACGGAGCGCGGGAAGCTGATCATAACGCCGGATCTGGAGATGGAAGCCATCGCGGTGATCCTGGAGTGACCTGCTTTCTTCGAAACATACCGATATCACAAGCCGCACCCCGACCACCTTTTCTGACAGACACAGGGCTCCTGATACAAGCCGCCTCTGATCACCAGTCGGCAGGTACAGCACAAGGCCGGAGTGG
>CAJOQO010000052.1 GCA_905236545.1 uncultured Lachnospiraceae bacterium | reverse complement strand
TGGCATTGATGGTCAGAAGCGCCTGCCGGTTAACCTTGAACAGGCCGTCGCGCAGTGCTTTCAGCTCTATCTTGCCCTCTGACGGTTCACCTGCTGACATATAGGCTCCCATCGCCAGATCCCGCAAAACCACGGCCGCCTCATCCTCATGCAGGATGCCCTCCGTCTTCTCCCAGACATACAGATTCTCTTTTCCAATGCTGAGCAGAACCGGGATGTCCTCCTCTTTGATAATATGTCCTTTTTTGAATGCCGGGCCTTTGAACTTTCCGGGCAGGATCTGTGTTACGTCATGGCACAGAACATGTCCGGCAGCTTCCGTGGTTTTGATGTACTTCATGCCTGGTTCCTTTCGTATTGGCAGATCGTTTGCCGGCAGCCGGTTCCGGACGATGAGGTTCCGGAGCGCAGGCTGATCCCTTTCGGTCTGATCTTTCCTTCCTCCGCCTTTGGACACATGCGGGATGAGTTTTTATGACAATTTGACATTAATGGATTCGGGGGATTCTGTCAATCCGGGATCTGGACGGTCTGCAGGCTGGTCTCTGTACCGCAGGGAGATTTCGCTCTTGACTTGATTATCTGTGTATGCGATTGTTTCTTTATCAGAGAACCGTACCATAACGCAGGGAGTATCGTAATGCATACCGGATCATACAGGATTTCATTCGTTTCTTTGATTTTGGTTTTTGTTCTTTGCTTCGTTTTCCGCCTCACGCGAAGTCCTCTGTCTGCTGATGGCGCAGTGGTTTCCGCAGCGGCGGACGTCGCAGGCGGGGCTTCTGCTGACAGCGCAGACGGAGCAGCGGTTGACGTCGCAGATGGGGCTTCGGCCGCCGGCGGCAGTGAAACGGAATCCGGGGATCCTTCTTTGGTTGAAACGGAGATGGGCCTGGAGATCCCGGCCTCTCTCACGGATGGCCTTGCGAAGGATACGCCGGTCGGAGAAGCGGCGGACATGACGATGGCGGAATGCAAGAAGCTGATCGCCGGAATGTATAAGGCGAATTCCCCCCGGGCGCTGTGGGCGCGGCACCAGAGTGTTTCCGCAACATTCCGCCTGTTCGATGAAAAGGCGCAGAGGTGGGAAGAATACAGCACATTTTACGCGGATCCGATGACCTACTACTCTGATGACTGGACTCCCGGATTCGAAGAGCTGCGTCTGCTGATCTATGGCGGAGACGCCTGCGTGGAAGATTACACCTCGTCGATCCGTTTTGTCTCTTTCCTTAATGCATCCGGCGTGCCGTACCGCGATATGAAGTCGGATCCCGTCACATTGGATCCGGAAACTCTGGACGAATACCTCCTGGCGGTTCACCGGACGCCTGATGCCACATACCTCGTGACACAGCTGACGACGCCGACGATTCTCGGACTCGGTCTGGAAGAGGCGGAAGAAGGGGCATTTTACTCCTGTATCTATCGGCTGGATCCTGATTCGGATGATCTGACAGGAATACAGATTGCCCTGCATGAGACGGATGGAACCGTGAAGAATGTGAGAAATGCATCTTACTCGTATGATCGGGGAATGACACCGTTCGTGGAAGCAGGTTATACGGGATTGCGGAAGCATCTTGAAGCGGACGCCGTATGGGCGCCGGAAGACCTGCGAGAGGTCCGGGTGACCCTTGATCCGGGAACAGACAGGGAACGCGCCAGGCTGCTTACCGCACTTAAGGGAGATCCGGTTTCCATCACGCTTCCGGACGGTTATGCGTTGTATGAGGATGAAGAACTGACTGTTCCATGGGTCGATAATGGGGATTACGTTTCGGATCTGTATCTGTGGGCAGGAAAATCTGAGGAGTGATGCTTTCCTGCCCGCCAGGCAGCCGCCCGGATGCCGCTGCATCAGACCGGCCGGCTGACGCCGGCATTCCGATGCAGCCGGTCCGGCTGAGTCTGTCAATGCCAGAAGATCCAGATAAACGCATAGCCGGTAATGACCGCTGTGAGGGTGAAGGGAACGCCGATCTTTACGAAGTCTTTGAAGGTGATCTCGTAGCCCTCTTTCTTTAACAGTCCCGACGCGGTAATGTTTGCGGAGGCGCCGACCGGAGTCAGGTTGCCGCCGAGTGTAGCTCCGGTCAGAAGGCCGAAGTAGAGCAGGTACGGCTCCACGCCAAGTGCAGCTGTGATGCCGCGGATGACCGGCAGCATGGTCGCCACGTACGGGATATTGTCGATAAATGCAGAGGCCGCGACGGACGCCCAGACGATGATCGTATAGAGCAGGAACATATTTTTTCCGCCCACGGACGCGATCGCATTGGCGACATCATCGATGATGCCCACCTCCGTGATTCCCTGAATCACCAGGAACAGGCCGAGAAGCAGCAGCAGAGTCTCATAGTCAACCGCTTTCACTGCGCGGATGACTCCGGCAAAAGGCTTCCCTGCATCTGCGGAATCCGCAGCGGTATGCTCTGCGCCTGCCGGCTTTGTACCCGTCTGATCAGCACCCGTCCGCTTCGCATCTGCCCGCTTCGATCTCACATAGTCGTAGATCATTGCAACCACTGCCAGCGCGCAGCAGATCAGCCCGTTCGTGATATCGGGTTTGTTCGGGATAAATGACGCGCAGATCAGAAGGACGACCATCAGAACCAGCAGGATCGTCGGGACGTAGTCTTTCACTTTCGTGCGTTCCTCCGCCTGCACCTTCTGTTTAAAGCTTCGAAACAGGAACAGCATGACCGGTACGGTCATCAGAGCGCCAAGCTCTACCGCGAAAAAGATTCCGGGTCTTCCCTTCATCCAGAAAAATGACAGAAAGTCCATGTCCGCGTAAGCGCCGAGCATGATTGAGGTCGTATCGCCGACCAGTGTCGCCGCGCCCTGCAGATTGGAGGATACCGCGATCGAGAGGATCATCGGGACCGGAGAGATCTTCAGCTTTTTACAAACCGCGATCCCGACCGGTGCAACCATCAGCACTGTTGCTACATTGTCCACGAACGCGGAGATGAATCCGGAAAACAGGGACATGAAAATGATCACCCATTTGACCGTTCCCGCCTTATCCAGCAGGATATCCGCAATCAGGTTGGGCATCTTCGACTGAATGAAAAACTCTACGAGGATCATCGTTCCGGCGATCATCAGCAGGACGTTCCAGTTGATCGCGCCCGCCACAGAAGTCAGAGGCAGAACCCCCGTGACAAGGAAGATCGCTGCCGCCCCGAATACGAACCAGATACGTTTTGACATGAATAATGTCATCAGCACGTACATCGCTATAAATACGATAATTGCCAGTATTTTCATTTCCTGATGTCCTCACTGTTGCTTTCTCTGTTGGTTGTTTCCGGCGGCTGCGGCTGCGGGCATTCTGCCGCCTCTCTTCATCTCCGGGATGCCTGATCATTCAGCTGCGTGATCAGCTCATCATCAATGATTCCGTCTGCCGGTTCATAGCCATACATGTTCTGGAACCGTTCGATACAGCTTGCCGTCTGGCGTCCGGCGATTCCATCCGGCGTCCCGCACAGAAAACCAAGACTGTTCAAAAGCTCCTGCACCTGCGTAACCTTCGAGGGATCTACCGACGAATTGCGTGTCTCCTCACCACTCATCGAATCCATCCTCGCGACTGCATTTTTCAGATTCTGATATTCGTCGGCAAGATCCAGTCCATAGTATTCACTCAGTTCGACCAGCGCATACGCGCGGTTATAATACCCGGCGGTGTAAAGGCGGTTTGCCTCGTCCGCATCCTGCTGCGCGTCCCAGATCTCCTTCGCCTGGAACTGTTTCTCCAGACCCAGGCAGTATTCCGAGCACAGATAGCACAGGTTCAGGTCATCGATCTGCGCTGTATGATACGCGTCGTAAAATGCGCGTTCGACCTCGGCGCATTCAAAGCGGAAGTCCCACATCGCGGATGTGTCCATCGCGCTGAGTTCATCACTTGTGTGTGTGCGGGCTTTTTCCTGCCGTGCGTTAAAGGAAGCCGTCAGATCCGACAGAAATGTCTCTGTGCTTTTTATCTGCGTGCTCTGGGAGCCGTCGGTGCCGGCGGCTGCAGAGGTTCCTTCTGCGGATCCGGTGCCGGCGGCCGGGGAAGTGCCTCCCTCCGATCCGGCGCCGGCGGATGCAGCGGTTCCCTCCGTGGAGGAGCTGCCGTCCTGCGCGGTTCCGGAAGTTCCCGGACCGGGCGTCCCCGCTCCGCTCCCGCCGCTTCCCTGTAGTGCGGCGAGCTGCTCCCGCAGCATGTGATTCTCAGATTCAAGCTGCTCATAGGCCTGTCTCTGCTGCGCATCGGTCAGGTCATCCCAGTCAACCGTAACCTCTCCCCATACCGGTACCGCTGACAGGACGAGACACCCGGCCGCAAATATAGCCGCCAATCCCGTGTTCCCTCTCATCATTTCCCCTTATTCTGTACGTTTAGAGTGTAACCGTTTCCCTTACCCTTTCATTCGGTACAGATCCTTACAGCATCAGACTTATGCAGCATCAGGCCTATGCAGCATCAGATCCTTACAGGCATCAGTCTCCTGCAGCGTCACACCCTTGCAAATGCCCTTTCGTATTCGTCCCGGATCCGGACCGCCTTATCCGGATAATTGGTAATGATCGCGTGAACACCCGCCTGGCACATCTGCCGCATCAGTTCCTCGCTGTTAATGGTCCAGACATTCAGATCCAGGCCGTACGTGCGGCAATCCTCCAGGTAGTTCGGATACTGCAGATCGATCCACTTCGGATGAAGCGCATTGACTCCAAGCTCAGACGCGTACTTCGGCACATCGATAAAGCCGTCGCTGTACAGAAGGCCGACCCTGGCTCCGGGGTCAATCTCCTGAATCTTCCGGATCGAATAATGATTGAAGGAGGAATAGATCACGCGATTGTGCATGTCCAGCTCATGGACGAGCGCCACCGTTCTCTCCTCGATCCCCGGATAGAAATAAACGCCGGTCTTCAACTCGATATTTATCGTCATCCGTGTCTGATCATGAACGTACTCCAGCACTTCTCTGAGTGTCGGAATCTGTGCATGAAAATGCGTCGGGTTTGTCCTGTTGTAATTATAACCCCGAAGCTGCTTCACAGTGAAGCTGCGCACAAGCCCTCTTCCGTTGGAGGTTCTGTCGATCTTCTCATCATGGATGACGACGATCTCTCCATCCTTCGACAGCTGGACGTCCAGCTCGATGCCATCCGCTCCGTACTGATGCGCGAGGATATAGGCTTCCATGGTGTTCTCCGGCGCATATCCGGAAGCTCCGCGATGAGCCCATACCTTGATCCTGTGCTCCGCACCGTCTGACGCGGTATTCTTATCCGCCGGGCCTGCCGGAGTGCCGGTTCCGCCGGATCCCATAAAGCTGCCTGTGATTGATCCTGTGATTCCACTCATCTGTCCCGCTCTTCTCTCTTCTGTATTCTCTTCAGATATTCTCTTCTGAATTCTCTTCTGTAATCTGTGTCGGTTTTCTGCTTCGTACGCCGGAGCTCATGGGTGTGCTGTTTCGCACCCCTGGCCTGCCGCTCTCATGCGCATCTGCATGCTCTGTTTCACACCCATGGCCTGCCGCTCTCATGCGCATCTGCATGCCCTGTTTCCCCGCTCAGCCCAGAAGCGCCACTCCATTGCTTGCGCCGATCCGGTCCGCGCCGGCTTCGATCAATGCCCTGGCTTCATCCGGAGTATGAATCCCTCCTGCTGCCTTCACTTTGAGCCTGCCGCCCACGGCCTTCTTCATCAGGGCAACATCGTGCGCATTGGCGCCGCCGGTGGAAAAGCCCGTGGAGGTTTTGACAAATGCAGCGCCTGCCTGTTCGCTCAGCTCACACGCCTTTCTCTTCTCGTCATCCGTCAGAAGGCAGGTTTCGATTATCACCTTCACAATCGCAGGCTTCGCGGACTCCACGACCGCACGGATCTCTTCCCGCACATAGTCATCCCGTCCCTCCTTCAACGCGCCTACGTTGATCACCATATCGATCTCCGCCGCACCGTCCTCCACGGCGCACCTCGCCTCAAATGCCTTCGCCCGGGCTGCCATTGCGCCCAGCGGGAATCCGACGACACAGCATGTCTTCACATCCGTTCCTTCCAGCTCCTCCGCCGCCAGCTTCGCGTAGCAGCTGTTGACGCACACAGAGGCGAATCCATGCGTCCTTGCCTCGGCACAGAGTTTTCTGATGTCGGCCTGCTCCGCCGAAGCTTTCAGAAGTGTATGATCGATCATTTTCGATATATCGGTTCGTTCTGCTGTCATAGATGCTTCCTCACAGTCTTTTTTCGGGACGGTTCCTCCCCTGTCTTTCAGGAGATGCGCCGGGGTAAAACGCTTTGGCATCAGATCATCCAGCGTATAGGTCTCATAATCATCCGGTGCCTTTGCAAGGTAGATCAGAAAATCCCCTCCGCAGAATTCGGACATCACCTGACGGCAGACACCGCAGGGCGGGCAATACTGGAGTTCTCCGTCCTCCGGTCCGCCGCTGATCGCAATTGCGGAAAAGGAAATCGCGCCTTCACTGACTGCCTTGGCAAAGGCAGTCCGTTCTGCGCAGGTGCATGCAGGATATCCGGCATTCTCAACGTTGCAGCCTGTGAAGATCCTTCCGTCCTCAGAAAGAAGTGCAGCCCCGACATGAAAATGCGAATATGGTACATAACTGTATCTTCGCATCTCGACAGCCTTCCTGCACAGCTCTTCTGTCACTTCCCGGCTTATCGTCTGTTTTTCCATCATTCTCTCCATTCCTGCTGTTTTCTCTTCGCTGCTGTTTTCTTCTCGCTGATGTTTTCTTTTCGCTGCCGTTTGCTTCTCGCCGCCGTTTGCTTCTCGCTGATGTTTTCTTCGTACTGCTGTTTTATTTCGATTCCTTCGAATCTTTCGAATCCTTCATGATCAGATAACGGATCGCCTGCACCGCTGTCCGGATCGCCATAGAGGTATCGTGCACCTGCTCATTGGACAGGCCCGCCTTTGCCCGTTCCTGGTTGGCGATCGTCAGCAGAACCGTGCCTGTCCGGACCTTCAGGCAGGACCCGACGATAAAGAGCGCAGCCGACTCCATCTCAGATGCCAGACACCCGCATTTGACCCAGGCATCCCATTTATTCAGCAGGTCGTAACCGACCGGCTTAACCTCCGGCTCATGCTGTCCATAGAAGGAATCCTTGCACTGCACAACCCCGAGATGGGAAGTGCATCCGAGCTTGTCCGCCGCCATCTTCATCGCAGTCACCACATCATAGTCAGCAACCGCAGGATACTCGATCGGCGCATACTCTTTGCTCGTTCCTTCCGCGCGGACCGCACCTGTCGCGATGACCAGGTCGCCGCCGCAGACTTCAAGCTGCATGCCTCCGCAGGTTCCGACGCGCAGGAAGGTATCCGCTCCGCAGCGCTTCAGCTCCTCCATCGCGATCGCGGCAGACGGGCCGCCGATTCCGGTGGAGGTGACAGAGACCTTCACGCCGTCGAGCGTCCCCGTGTAGGTGACATATTCCCGATTGTCCGCGATCAGCACCGGATCATCCAGGTACTCCGCGATCTTCGCGCAGCGTTTCGGATCTCCCGGCAGGATGACATACCTTCCCACTTCGCCCGGCGCTACCTGAATGTGATACAGCTTTCCTGAACCTTCTGAATAATCGACCATCTCTTTCTCCTCCTCCCTGAGTGCACTTTTCAGATACCAGTTTTTCTTCTGTTCCCGCTTCGCGGCCAGGGTCTGAGCTTTCTACTGCCGCTTACAGGCAAGCCTGACGCGTCAGGTACAAAGACTCAGATCCGGCCGTGAATGGTAACATTTTTCTACCTGTGCGGTTGCCATGCGGTTCTTGATTCTGTGCTCGATTTATCGAAGCACAGAATCAAGGTTCGTATGAGCAACCC
>CAJOQO010000051.1 GCA_905236545.1 uncultured Lachnospiraceae bacterium | reverse complement strand
TGATGCCCACATCAACTCCCTCCTCTGCCTTGCGTATGAGCAATCATCCTGCGTGAATGTACCAGAAATTAATTATTCGGTGTACTGAGGAAAGCGGAAGAATAGCCGGATAGATGGCATCAGAAGGTCAGATCCTGACGGCGATTGGGATTACGCCCGGAGGTCCGAGCAATGAATCATAAAGTATTGATAGCCATGAGCGGCGGCGTCGACAGTTCGGTTGCCGCCGCTCTCATGATGAAAAAAGGGGATAAATGCATCGGCTGTACGATGAAGCTTCTGAATCAGGGGGATGGAGCATTCTCCGGAGAAGGCGCCTGCGGGAGTTCAGATGCGTGCCAGGCCTCAGATGCAATCGATTTGACCGGAAGCGCCGTGCGGATGAATGGCCGGGCAGAGGAAGCCCCGGCGCCGGGGAATCCGCACGCCTGCTGCAGCCTGGATGACGTCGAGGATGCCCGCTCCGTTGCGCGGAAGCTGGGCATGCCTTACTATGTCTTCAACTTCGCTGAGGATTTCGGGGAGAAGGTGATCGACCGGTTTGTGCGGATCTATCAGTCCGGAGGCACGCCAAACCCGTGTATCGACTGCAATCGATATATGAAATTCGAGAAGCTTTTCCGCCGGGCGCGGGAGCTGGGATGTGACGCGGTCGTAACCGGCCACTACGCGAGGATCCGTTATGAGGAGGAGAGTGGAAGATGGCAGCTGCTCCGGTCGAAGAACCCGGATAAGGATCAGACGTATGTCCTGTATTCCATGACGCAGGAGCAGCTTGCGCATACGATCTTTCCCCTGGGGGAATACCCGGACAAAGGAGAAGTGCGCAGGATGGCGGAGGAATATGGGTTTGTGAATTCCCATAAACCGGATTCCCAGGACATCTGTTTCGTGCGGAGCGGAACGTATGCCGATTTCATCGAAAGAAGAACCGGGCGGGCAGCTCCGCACGGCGCATTTGTGGATGAGGACGGAAATGTGCTTGGAGAACACAGGGGCCTGATCCGTTATACCATCGGCCAGAGGCGCGGTCTCGGCCTTTCCCTTCCCGCTCCGCTGTATGTCCAGAGGATCGATCCACAGAAGAATCAGGTTGTGCTCACTCCGGAGGACCGTCTGTTCTCCAGGCGGCTCATCGCGGAAGACTTCAACTGGATCTGGACGTCGGACTGGGGAAAATGGGGGAGTCCTGCAGGGGAAGCTTCCGGACGGATGCAATCAGGCCGGGAGGGCACCGGGCAGGAGAGCGCAGACGGGAAAAACGCAGGCCGGGAATATGCGGAACCGGGGCGATCCGGGCAGGAACCGCCCGCTGGATATACCTGCCTCATCACCGCAAAACCGCGGTATCGGGCGAAAGAAGCGCCTGCAACGGCCAGGGTGCTCGAGGGAGGAAAAGTGGAGATTATATTCCATGAACCGCAGCGTGCGCTGACCGCAGGGCAGGCGATCGTGTTGTACCAGGGGGAGAGTGTGGCAGGAGGAGGCACGATCTGCGAGGTTTTGACCGGATAAACCAGAGGAACGCTGTGTCTGTCAGAAAAGGTGGCCGGCCTTGTGCTATGCCCGCCGCAGGCCGCTCCCTGAGCGCCTGAAAACAAGAACAAACGTTTGCGTACCGCTGCCCCTTATGATATACTGAACCGGGATCCGCAGAGAACCCTTATTGCGGATCATCTCTCAGGCAGATCCCCGCTTTCAGGAAACCGGTGCTTCACGGGATAATGGAATGGCTGGCCTGCCGGCTGTGGTGAGAATGGAAAGGAGACGCTTGCTCATGCGGAATATACTATGCTTTGGCGATTCGAATACATACGGACACAACCCGTCCGGAGGGCGGTGGCCGCTGCATGAGCGCTGGCCCGGGATCCTTCAGGAGCTTCTTGGAGAGGAGTACCACATTATCGAAGAAGGATTGTGCGGGCGGACAACGGTATTTGAGGACTGTCTGGAAACGGATAAGAGCGGGCGGAAGCATCTTCCCATGCTGCTCGGCACTCATATGCCTCTTGACATGGTGATCATCATGCTTGGCACGAACGATATGAAGCACCGTTTTTCCCTGCTTCCGGCAGACATAGCGAATGGAGCGGCAGAACTGGGCCATATCGTTGATACCTTTGGCGCGTTCATGGGTTTACCGGCGCCAAAGGTACTGCTTGTCAGCCCGGTTTATATAAAAGAAGGGATCGGGCACGGCATCTTTGGAGGATTCGGGGAAGAATCTGTGGCTGTCTCGAAACAACTGGCACCGCTGTTTGAAGAGCGGGCAAAGATGTATCACTGGCTTTATCTTGATGCTGCAGGCGTTGCGGAGGCGAGCGAACGTGATAAGCTTCATATGGAGAAGGAAGAGCACAGAAAGCTTGCCGTGGCTCTTTGCTCCATGATCCGCGCGGCTCTGCCGCAGAAGCAGGGATAGCAGCAGGATCTGCCAACGGTGAGCACGGGTTGCCAGTGGCGGGCAGGC
>CAJOQO010000050.1 GCA_905236545.1 uncultured Lachnospiraceae bacterium | reverse complement strand
TGCCTTTTTGCCAGGGTGGAGTCATGATCGCGGGAATGGCCTCAGGATGTCCTCTTCACAATCTTGTCCCGGAAGTAAATGACCTGGTTTTCAAAGGGCGGATGGAACAGGCTTACCGAAGGCTGTCGATCACACACAGCTTCCCTGAATTTACCTGCCGTGTCTGTCCGGCTCTGTGTGAGGCGGCCTGTACCTGCGGGGTGCACGACGCTCCGGTTTCCACGAAGGAAAATGAAAAGGCAGTGATCGAATATGCCTTTGCGCATGGCCTGGTGGAAGAGGAGATCTCTCCTGTGCGGACCGGGAAAAAGGTCGCTGTGATCGGAAGCGGCCCTTCAGGGCTGGCCGCAGCCCAGCTGTTAAACCGCAGGGGTCATGAAGTCACGGTTTATGAGCGGAAGGACCGGATCGGAGGACTGCTCCGGTACGGAATCCCGAATATGAAGCTGGACAAAGCCGTTATCGACAGGCGGATTGCTCTGATGGAAAAGGCAGGCGTCCGATTCGTGACAGGCGTCGACGTGGGAACAGACATCAGGGCTTCCGTGCTTGAGAAGGAATATGATGCGATCGTTCTGGCATGCGGCGCTTCCAATCCCCGGGATATCCAGGTTCCGGGAAGGGGTGCGAAGGGGATCTGTTTTGCTGTGGATTTTCTGGGAACCGTTACGAAACATCTGCTGGACGGAGATCCTGTACTGCCTGAGAATCTGGCTGCAGAGGCGGATAAGAAGCCGGGAAAGCGCAGATCTCCCGGCAGATCCGAAAAGACACCGCGCCGGTCTGCCGGCGGGGATCCCGGGGAAATGGTATACGGCAAAGATGTGATCGTGATCGGCGGCGGTGATACCGGCAACGACTGCGTCGGCACCTGCATCAGGCTCGGCGCAAAAACCGTGACGCAGCTTGAGATGATGCCAAGGCCGGCAGACGTCAGAATGCCATCCAACCCGTGGCCGGAATGGCCGAAGGTATTGAAGACGGATTACGGTCAGGAGGAAGCCATCTGGAAATTCGGCGCGGATCCGAGAGTCTATCAGACAACGGTAAAAGAATTTATCGAGGACAAAAACGGGAATGTTAAACAGGCGGTACTGGTTTTACTGACGCCAGAGAAGGACGAAAAGAGCGGCAGGATGAGGATGGTGCCTGTCGAGGGTTCGGAGCGTACCGTATCGGCAGGGCTGGTTCTGATCGCGGCCGGATTCCTCGGAAGTGAGAAGTATGTGACGGATGAATTCAAGGTTGCAACGGATGGCCGGAGCAACGTAAAGACAGAACCGGGGTCGCACGCGACGTCCAGGGCGAAGATCTTTACGGCCGGAGATATGCACCGGGGACAGTCTCTGGTGGTGTGGGCAATCGCTGAAGGCCGCAGCGCTGCAAGGGAAGTGGACGAGGCACTGATGGGATACACAAATCTGTAGGTTTACATTTGGAGGGAGAAAAATGTGCGGAATTGTCGGATATACGGGTAAGAGACAGGCATCCGGGATTCTTCTGGAAGGACTTGGAAAACTGGAGTACAGGGGATATGATTCAGCCGGGATGGCTGTTCTTGATGAGAGTGGTTCGGTCAAGCTGGTGAAAGCAATGGGAAAGATCCACAATCTGATCGAGAGGACGGAAGGCGGCAGAACCCTCCCCGGGCTGTGCGGCATCGGCCATACAAGATGGGCGACCCACGGCGAGCCCAATGAGGTCAATGCGCATCCCCATATCAGCGGTGCATTTCATGAGGAGCAGTCTGACTACTCCACTTCTTCGGTGATCGGAGTGCACAACGGGATCATTGAGAATTATGAGGAACTGAAGGAAAAGCTGCTTCGGCACGGATATGAGTTCTACAGTGATACGGACACAGAGGTTGCGATCAAGATTGTCGACTATTATTACAAAAAGTATAAGATCGGACCGATCGATGCGATCAACAGGATGATGGTCAGGGTGAGGGGAAGCTATGCCCTCGCTTTGATGTTTAAAGACTTTCCCGGGGAAATCTACGCGGCGAGGAAAGACAGCCCTATGATCATCGGCGTATCCGAGGGAGAAGCCTTTCTGGCCTCCGATGTGACGGCGATGCTGAATCATACCAGGAAAGTGTATTATATCGATAATCATCAATCGGCAAGGCTGATCCCCGGGGAGGCTCATTTTTATGACCTGAACGGAGACGAGGTCGCCATTCCTGAAACAGAGGTGACATGGGACGCGGCAGGCACTGAAAAAAGCGGCTATGAGCATTACATGATGAAGGAGATCCATGAACAGCCCCAGGCCGTGCGAAATACCATGGACTCTGTTCTCAGAGAGGGCGGGATCGATTTTGGTGATGCCGGACTTGATGATGAGCTTCTTCGGAGAACAGAGTCTGTATGGATCATTGCCTGCGGGTCTGCATGGCATGCAGGGATGACGGCCCAGTACGTGATGGAGGATCTGGCACAGATCCCGGTCCGCGTGGAGCTGGCATCGGAATACCGGTACCGCAGGATCCTTCCGGCTGCCAACTCCCTTGCGATCGTGATTTCACAATCCGGAGAAACGGCGGACAGCCTTGAGGCGCTGCGCATCGCACGGGAAAAAGGGATCCGGACCCTTGGAATCGTAAACGTGGAGGGATCGAGCATCGCCCGGGAGGCGGATCATGTGCTCTATACCAAAGCAGGCCCGGAGATTGCGGTTGCCACTACGAAGGCATTTTCCTCGCAGCTTGTGCTGATGTACCTCTTCTCCGTTAAAATGGCTTTTGTAAAAGGCAGAATCGACGGGGACAGGTATCGCTCCTGTATCGGGGAGCTGCAGGCTCTTCCGGACAAAATAGCCCGGCTTCTTACCGGGCAGGAGCGGATCCAGTGGTTTGCCTCAAAATTCTCCAATGCAAGAGATGTTTTCTTTATCGGAAGGGGGGCGGACTATGCCATCAGTATGGAGGGAAGCCTGAAGCTGAAGGAGATTACCTACATTCATTCCGAAGCATACGCGGCAGGGGAGCTGAAGCATGGGACCATCAGCCTGATCGAGGAGCGCACTCCTGTAATCGGCGTACTCACGCAGAAAAACCTCATGGAAAAAACGCTCAGCAATATGAAAGAGTGCAAAGCCAGAGGGGCCTATCTGATTGCCATCACCGATCTGGACAGGGAAGCGGTTCTGAACAGTGTGGATGTTGTGATCCGTATTCCGGAGACAGAAGAACTTTTTTCCGGGATTCTTGCGGTTGTTCCTCTTCAGCTTCTCGGGTACTATATCAGTGTTGCGAAGGGACTGGATGTAGACAAACCCAGGAACCTGGCAAAAAGTGTCACAGTTGAATAATTGCTACCTGTGCGGTTGCCATGCGGTTCTTGATTCTGTGCTCGATTTATCGAAGCACAGAATCAAGGTTCGTATGA
>CAJOQO010000049.1 GCA_905236545.1 uncultured Lachnospiraceae bacterium | reverse complement strand
GATGTGGGCATCAACGACCGACGATAACGCAGTGTATGAGCAATCAGACAAGCGAATGTGCCAGTTAATTAATATTCGGGGTACCAGGTGCTGATCCTCCCTGATGTCCGGGCAGACATTCTTTACGCCAGCGGGGTATCCCCGTATACCTTCAGAATCTGCCCGAATCCCATCTTTTCCAGCGTTTCCACCTGGAACTTCGCGTTCTTTTTCAAAGGCTGCACGATCACGCACGCACCCTCTGCGCGCTGTGCCTGCGCATAGCCGAAAACCTCTGCGATGCGGGTCTGTGCGCTCTTCAGGTCTACCAGGTACGCCCTCTTTACCATGCTTCCATCCGGTTTCCAGCCAAGATCCCTCAAAATCGTAATGATCCGCTCGAAGCCGATTGAAAACCCGCACGCGGGCGCATCCTGACCGCAGAAACGGCCGACCATCCTGTCATATCTTCCTCCGCCCGCAATCGAGAAGGAATAGTTGTCAATCGTGATCTCAAAGATCGTGCCGGTATAATAGCTCATCCCACGGACCAGGGTCGGGTCGAACTTCAGCGTGATATCTGAGCCGATCATCCCGCTCACTGCCTGGAGAATCGCAGCCAGCTCTCTTTCCGCCTCCGGCTCGATGGCGTCGCCGCAGGTCTTCCGGATAAATGCGGCCGGATCGGAGGCTTCCGCTTCTCCGTACTGCAGGAAGAAGCCGACATACCGGTCCACCTTCTGCGGATCGTAGCCTGCCCGGATCAGCTCCTCCCGGACGCCCTCCGGACCGATCTTGTCCATCTTGTCGAGGATAATGAACACCTCGTCATATTCGTCCTCCGTGAATCCGGCGCTCTTTGCCATCGCCCGGAGGATCCTTCTGTCACCGACATGTACGGTGAAGCCATACACACCGGCCTGGGAAAAGATCTTCCTGAGCGCATCCGAAGTCGCCGCGATCAGCTCGATCTCGGCCATCACGGAAGCATCTCCCAGGATATCAATATCGCACTGGGTAAATGCGCGGAATCTTCCCTTCTGCGGCCTGTCCGCACGGAACACATCCCCGATCTGAAGCGCCTTGAAAGGCGTCGGCAGGTCATTTTTATGATTCGCATAATATCTGCACAGCGGAACCGTCAGGTCATACCGCAGAGCGCTGTCGGAAAGCTCCGTTCCCGCCTCCTCCGGCCCCAGCGTCTCATCCTCCCGGATCTTCCGGAGGCTCTTCTCCAGGTCACGGCCTCTCTTTTCCACCTTGAAGATCAGCTTCTCGTTCTCTCCGCCGTTTTTGCCCGTCAGGTTCCCGATATGCTCCATCGCCGGAGTCCCGATCTCCGTGAATCCATACCTGCCGTATGTGTCCCGGATCACTCCGAGCACGTGCTGCCTCAGTGCCATATCCTCCGGCAGGAAGTCCTGCATCCCCTTCACCGGTGTCTGTATCATCTTCATATTCTATCTGCCTTCCTGCTGCTCGGGAACTGTAGAGGAATAACGCATACAGATTGCGCAGAACTGTCTTCCGACAGGCAGGCTGTACAGGTTATTTCCATGCAGTTCCTCCGGTCATGACTGCTCCTTTTGAGTATACCCTCAAAAGCAGGCAGTGGCAAGGTTCCGTCAGCTGATCCACTTGATGTAATCGTCATACAGATCGGTCCAGGTTTTCCTGCAGGCCGGATCCTCTCTGTGATCCTTCAGGCCGTAGTTTTCCTTCAGCCAGGGTCCCAGCCAGTTGCAGACCTTTTCCATACCGCTGTTGTTCAGATGATCCCCCTCGTCTCTGGTATCCTTATCCCAGTCGATGGGAATCTCATCCGTCATCAGATTCATGTCAACATACTTCACGGTTGTCCCGGCCTTTGCCGCCGCCTCTTCCTCGTCCGCGACAAGCTGCCTGACCGCATTGCTTTTGGCCATGTCCCAGTTTCGGATGCTGGGGGCGCTGAGCACCAGCAGGTCGATCCCGTTCTTCCTGCACAGGGCCGCGATCTGCCGGAAAACATGCACATTGGCAGGAGGAATCGGATCGATGGTGTCGTCCTCCCGCATATACCTGTCCTTCAGATAAGTCGGTGCCTCGTTGTAAACCTTTGCGTGATAGTATCCCTTGCGCGCCTCGATCTGCGTCGATTCGGGTACTTTTGTAAAGTCATCCACCGTAAGATGCTTCCACCGGTCATGCCAGGTCAAAACAGGAAACAGATAGGAAAGGTCGGAAAACAGGATATATTCCCAGTCAAGCTCCGTGAAGATCACATTGGCCTCAAGAATAACCAGCTTCGGAGACTGTGTTTTCAGGATCCGCTTCAGCATCTGCTTCTCATCGCTCAGGTTGCAGGCGTTGACGCCGCAGCAGTAGCTTGTGATCCCCACGTCATGAAACATCTTCATCGGGGAGATCGAGGTTCTGGACTCACTGTCTCCGATGATAAAAACATCGATCGTATCTTCCGGCTCCGCCTCAAACCCGTACGCTGCCCAGGCGTCGTGTCCGGCGTCCTGCGCGTTGTTCTTCGGCGTCACCAGGTTCGAGAGCGCCAGCAGCACGATCACAAGCAGCACCCCGGTCAGGACAAAGGGCAGGACTTTCCTGATATATCTCATCTGCGCCTCCTCAGAAGTTTGCATAGATCGGATTCACCGGAACATACCCTGTTCCGTAGGCACCGAACAGGACGATGCAGCCGATCAGAAGAACCGCGGTCAAAGACCGCACCAGCATATTGTGTTCCATCAGGCGGGTGCGGACATCACAGCCTTTTTCCTTCAGGATGCTGATGATCAGGACGAAAATGATCACAGCCGCGACTGCCACATAGTCCGCAATGTCCATTTCCAGCTTCAGGAATGTCCCGTCGGCGAAGCTCTTCACCGATGCCTGGCGGAACATCTGCACAAACATCTGAAGGCCCCACTTCAGGCTGAGCGCGCGGAAGAACATCTCTCCGATCGCGACGAGAAGAAACGTCCGGATGATCTGGAAGGCACGGTATGCCGGATTTCTCCGGTTGAGATGGTGCTTCTCACAAAAACCCGTCACCAGCGGCTGAAGCAGATTGCCGGTGACGATCAGCGCAAAGTGATACATACCGAAGAAGATAAAGCTCCAGCCTACGCCGTGCCACAGTCCGTTGAACAGCCACACCGCAAACAGGGCGATCGAGCTTGTGACAAGGGGGCCATAGTGGTTCCCCAGCCGCTTTCTGCACTTTTTTGTCAGCTTCTTCATGGGCCCGCACATCGACAGCGGGTAGAAGATATAATCTCTCAGCCAGCCGCCCAGCGAGATATGCCATCTGGTCCAGAACTCGGAGATCGTCGTCGAGAAAAACGGCTGCCGGAAGTTCTCCGGGAGCGTGATCCCGAGGCATTCCCCCGTTCCGATCACGATATCCATCGTGCCGGAGAATTCCATGTATTCCTGGACGGTGAACAGAACCGCGGCAAGGAAGATCATGCCGCCGTCATATTTCGCGAAGTCCAGATACAGAAGATCCACCGTCATATTGACGCGGTCTGCGACAAGCACCTTTTTCATCACACCGTACAGGATCCGGAAGCCGCCCCGCTGCAGACCGTACAGAGTGATGCGTGGCGCATTCCACAGCTGCGGAGCGACCTCGCCGTAGCGCGAGACAGGCCCTTCCATCAGCAGAGGAAAGAAATTCAGGAACAGCGCGACACGGAAGAAATTGCGGTCTGCCCTGATCTTCTCCTTCTGCACGTCAAAGACATAGGACATCGCCTCCAGCGTGTAGAACGAGATCCCGATCGGCACCAGAAAATGCGGGATCCGCAGCTGCTTTCCCGCATGAACCAGCCTGAGAACCGTATTCATGTTTTCCGTGAAAAATGCGCCGTATTTCAGCGTAAGAAGGATGCCGAAGCACACAGCGGCGGACAGAATCACCCACAGGCGCATTTTTCTCTCACAATCTGTACGGATAGCCTTCTTCCGGCTTCGCTCCGCGTCCGTCAGCAGCGCGTCCCTCTTTCGGAGCAGGGCGCCGAGACGAAGACCCGTCAGCCAGACGCAGACCGCAACGGCGATGTTCCAGAGGAACAGAAACCCGCTTATATACCAGAAAAAAGCATATCCCGCCGCCAGAAGGAAATACCGCCGGACCTTCTGCGGAAGGACCTGGTATACGATCATAACTGCGGGAAGGAATACAATCAGGTATTCAAGGGAACAATAACTCAGCATAACCTCGTTTTCTCCAACGATTCCGTTTTCATGTCACAAAAGGAGATTATAGCTTATCACAAGTCGGATGCACAACCATAAAAATGCATTGCGCGGCGCAAAAGCGCTCCGCGCTCATTTTTCGCCGGGTCTGTAAGAACCTCGTCCAGAAGCAGGTTCAGGATCCGCCCAACCTGCTTTCCCCTGGGGATGCCGGCCCCGATCAGGTCATCTCCCGATACCTTCAGGCCGCGGAGGGACAGGCAGTCTCCTCTGTCCAGAATCCGTCGGTAGATCTCCTCCACCTGATCCATGTAAAGGAATTTCTTTTCCCGGACTTCGGGATTCTGTCCGCTGATATCCGCACGCTTTACCTTCAGGAACACCGGAAACAGATCCTCTCCCAGCTGTACGACAGCCCGTCTCACGCCCTCCTCCGACAGTTCCGGATAGAGGGAATGGTTCCGGATCAGGCGTACGATGGTACGCTCTGTGGCCTTGTCGAATTTCAGCCGCTCCAGCACCTTCTGCGCAATCTCCGCTCCCGGAGCTGCGTGCCCGTGATAGTGATAGACTCCATTCTCATCTATCGTCTGGCAGACAGGCTTTCCGGAATCATGCAGGAGCATCGTCAGACGCAGGATCCTGTCCGGCTCGCAGGCACACATTGTCCGGATCGTATGCTCGCCGACAGTGATCCGGTGATGGGCATTGTTCTGCACCGCTTCCATCATCCGGTCAAATTCCGGCAGGATGACCGACGTAATCCCGCATTCCCACGCAAGGCGGATCATTTCCGGATGCGGAGAGACCACCAGCTTCTCCAGTTCCATGCGGATCCTCTCCGCGCTCACATACGTCAGGGACGGGGCCAGCATCTTCGCGGCCTCCTTTGTCTCCGGATCCAGCCCGAACCCCAGCTTCGCGCAAAACCGGACCGCCCGGACGATCCGAAGCGCATCTTCCGTGAAACGGTCCCGCGCAGATCCGACGCAGCGGACGACGCCGTTTGCAAGATCCTCTCTTCCATGAAACAGGTCAATCAGGCCGTCCCGGTCGCTGTACGCCATGGCATTGATCGTAAAATCGCGCCGCTTCAGATCCTCCTCCAGGCTGGAGGTGAACCGTACCTGATCCGGATGCCTGTGGTCTTCATAGCTTCCATCGATCCGGTAGGTTGTAACCTCCAGGCTCTCTCCGTCCATCCTGACGGTCACAGTTCCATGCTCGATCCCCGTCTCGATGGTTCTCTCAAATAACCCGCAGATCTGACGCGGAGTCGCTGAGGTTGTGATGTCCCAGTCGCCGGGAGTGATGCCAATCAGACTGTCCCGCACACATCCGCCGACGATATAAGCCTCAAAACCGTTTTAATGAAGCCGGTCAATCACCCTGGCCGCAGAGCGCGGAATCCTGATTCTGATACTCTTGACACCTTTTTCCATACTTTTGACGTTTATTCCGGTCTGCATCCTGCTTTCTGTCCTCCCGGTACTGCCGGTCTCTCCGCTTTCCGGACAAGTCAGAATGCCCGAAAAGCCCCTATCCGCGCGATTTGAGCAGGAACAGCATCACCTACCGGATCAGTTGGCATATATCAGCCAAAACTGCACAAGTAATGCATACCACAAGTTTGCTCATTCGTGAAATTAGGATAGGATTGATGTATTTAACGGTTGACACTTTGTAACGATACAGGCTATAATATATCCCGCAATCAAGATTGATACCTGACCGGTTCAATCTACAGTTTTTTTATTTATGGAGGTCCCATAATGAAGGGTACAGTTAAGTGGTTCAACGCAGAAAAAGGTTATGGCTTTATCACCGGCGAGGATGGAAAGGATGTGTTCGTACATTTTTCCGCCATCCAGGGCGAGGGATTCAAGACGCTCGATGAAGGCCAGTCTGTCGAATATGATCTGACGGAAGGTCAGCGCGGCATGCAGGCTTCCAACGTTGTCAAACAGTGAGCAAAGTCTGATTCTTTTCTATATAGATCGACTATATTAGAGACCTGATTGAACAGATACCCCGCTCCCCTTTGGAGCGGGGTAAAAATATTCCCACCTGTACGGATCGGTTAATTTCTTGTATTCAGAAACTTCAGTTCCTTCGCGCCATCCTCATCCGTCGGATACATTTCCACATATTTTCTGCACTTATCCCGCGCAGTCTGAAAGTCCAGCTTTTTTTCATAAGCCACAATCTCGTTGAAGTACAGTTCCTGTTTTCCTTCCTCGCCGTCCAGACTCAGCCCTTTCGCGATATAATCCAGCGCACCGTCGGGATCGGACTGCTCCATGGCGCACAGCGCAAGACCATTGTAGGCGTCCTTGCTGCTGCCGTTTTTGCTCAGGATCTGTGAATAGGTTGCCTTTGCGTTATCGTAGTCCTTCCTCGCCAGATAGATCTGCCCCATCAGGGAAAGCGCCGGTTCATATTCCTCCCGGACCGGGACGATCAATGCGCTGGCGGCTTCATCATACTCCTCCAGATAGAAATAGATCCTTCCGACATTGTAGTGGTCTTCCGTGGTCTTCGGCGCGATTCCAAGCGCAGTCTGCAGGTATTCATCACCCAGGCCGGACATGTTCGTTTCCTCGTAGACACTGTAGATGTCCAGGTAAAGCCTGTAGTTTTCCGGCTGCAGGGACACCGCGTAATCAAAGTTTGCCTCAGCCTCATCCAGGTTCTTCTTCTTCAGGCGTGCGGCTCCTATGTAAAAGTACGGTATCACGAGACTGTCATCCATTGACACCAGCTCTTCTCCCGTCGATATGCATCCCTCATAGTCCTTCAGCCGGTACTGGCAGGTGAGCCTGTATTGAAGAAGATCCGCAACCGTCCCGGGCATCTTGTCATCGGTATTTGCGATCGCTGTGTCCAGCGCGCTGAGTGCCTCTTCATATCTTGCCTGTCCCATCAGCGCGATGCCAAGGCCTCTGTAAGCCTGTACCGCATCTTCTCCCTGTGTGACCGCTTCGCGGAACAGGCTCTCCGCACCGCGGAAGTCGGACGCTTCATTCGCCGCGTATCCGGCGTCAATCTTCTCTGTGGATGCTTTTTTTCCGCCGCAGCCGGTGCACAGCAGCACCATCACAGCAACAGCCCCGGCAAACGCGGCCGGCAAAAGACGCCTTTTTATGACTGTTCCCCTCTTTCTGATGACCGTTCCTCTTTTCATGGCATTCTCTTCGTAACACTCTTTTCACTCAAAATGCCTGTCAGGCACAGGCAGTAACATCATATCACATTTCCGGTATATTTCCACATCGCAGTATTCAAACTGCCGCTCAGGGGCCGCTCCACGGTTACAGGTCACACCAGGTCACACCCTGACCACCTTTTCTGACAGCCACAGGGGTTCTGACACAAGCCGCCCCTGATCACCAATCGGCAGCCACAGGGGTTCTGATCCATGCCGCTCCTGATCACCAATCGGCAGCCACAGGGGTTCCTTCGCTCCGACCCCCGAAAGTCTGCCGCTCAGGAACCCCTGTGGCCTTC
>CAJOQO010000048.1 GCA_905236545.1 uncultured Lachnospiraceae bacterium | reverse complement strand
GTCGACTGGTGATCAGGGGCGGCTTGTATCAGAATCCCTGTGTCTGCCAGAAAAGGTGGTCAGGGTGTGGCCTGTAACCCGGCCTTCACGGCTTCGAGGCCGTGACATTGCGGAGCGGATAAAGATATGAGATAATATGCGATGATTACGGCGCCGAAAACCTGGCCTTCAGGGTTTCCTGCGGTGGAGGAAAGAGTGTTTGCGGGTTCATCATGCAATTATTCTGACAACGAATAAAGGAGCTGCGAAACAACGATGAAGAAAGAAAACAGGAAGATGGCACAGGAGAGAAGGGCGAAGGAGAGGAGAGCGCAGGAGCGGATGAGGTACATGCGGATCCTTGTCCCGGTTCTTCTGGCAGCGGTTGTGGCGGCATGTGTGATATGCGGGTTTGTCTTTTCCGGGAAGAACGAGCGCAATGCCGGGAGCGGCCAGACCGGTTCGACTTCAGAGGATACGAAGCGAAAGGAAGCTTCAGATGTTACGACGGAGGATACAGCCGGAGCTGCTGCGGATGCGGCAGGATCCTCTTCCGGTTCGAAGGCATCTTCTGCGGGTCAGATTACAGAGTTTGACGCTTCCGCTGTCAGGGGATGCTATGATATCTCCGGGGACGATCTGACCTACGTGCAGATCAATGTAAAAGACTATGGAACGATCACGGCTGCGCTGGATAAGACGATCGCTCCGATCAGCGTGGAGAACTTCGTCAGTCTGGCAGAGCAGGGATTTTATGACGGTCTGACCTTCCACAGGATCATCGATGGATTCATGATTCAGGGCGGAGATCCGAACGGGAACGGAACCGGAGGCAGCGAGAAAACGATCAGGGGCGAATTCAGCGGAAACCAGGTTGACAACCCGATCACGCATGTTCGCGGCGCTGTTTCGATGGCGAGATCGCAGGATCCGGACAGTGCGTCTTCCCAGTTCTTTATCGTGCAGTCCGACAGCAACTACCTGGATGGGCAGTATGCGGGCTTCGGATATGTTACGGACGGAATGGATATCGTAGATCAGATCTGCAAGGATGCCAGACCGACGGATGGGAATGGCTCGATCGCGCCGGAAAACCAGCCGGTTATCGAGTCTGTAGTGGTATTGCCATAACCGGCATATGTGCCGGGAATCTCCCATGGAACAGTCGGAGTGCCCCGCATTGCACTTTGCTGTTTGACAGCCGGAAATGCCGGATAAACCGACGTTTCCGGACAGAGGATGTGTGCCGGAGAGGACTTCATGGAAAATAAAACCGTACAGAGGAAGGCACTGACGACATTGACGATGTCTATGATTCTGTTCGGAACGATCGGGATCTGCCGCAGGGCGATTGCTCTTCCTTCGGACGTGCTGGCATTCGGACGCGGAATAATGGGGAGCGTATTCCTGCTGATCGTCCTGAAAGGAAGCGGCCGGGGAATCCGTTTTAACGGGATTCGGAAGAGGGCGGCTATCCTTCTGGCTGTCACCGGCGCGATGATCGGTATGAACTGGATCTTACTGTTCGAAGCGTACAATTATACAACGGTGGCGGTGGCGACGCTCTGCTACTATATGCAGCCGGTGATCGTGACGATCCTGTCTCCGTTTGTCCTCCGGGAGAAGCTGACAGGAAAGCAGATCGTCTGTGTGTCGGTTTCCGTACTCGGCATGGTTCTCGTCTCCGGAGCTGCAGGCGGCGGAACGCCCGGAAATCCGAAGGGAATCGTTCTGGGACTTGGAGCGGCGATGCTGTACGCTTCCGTAGTACTGCTGAACAAGCGGATCACCGATATCCCTGTTTTCGAGAAGACGATCATCCAGCTGTTCTCCGCTGCCATTGTGATGATTCCGTATATGGCTGTATCCGGAACCCTGCACACGTATGATCTTCCGGCTTCCGGAATCCTGTTGTTCCTGATCGTCGGGATCGTCCATACCGGAGCTGCCTATGCGATGTATTTTGGCTCGATCGAGCACCTGCCCGCCAGGACATGCGCCCTGATGAGCTATATCGATCCGGTGACGGCTGTGATCCTGTCGGCGCTGTTTCTGCGTGAACCAATGGGAGTGGCAGGCGTGACCGGTACGATCCTGATCATCGGTTCCGCGCTGTATGGAGAGAGCTGAGCAATCCGGTGTACGGAATCGCAGGAAGGAGACGCGGATCATGGCAGATTACACGGATATCATACGCCGTCTGTTCGGGAACGGGATAAGGATCGCCGGAATCCGGCCGGTTTTCGGCGGCGATATCAACAGGGCATATCGGATGTCCTTATCGGATGGCAGCTGTGTTTTTCTGAAAGAGAATTCGAGGGAAAACATCGGTTTTTTTGAGGCGGAACGGAAAGGCCTGGCAGCAATCAGACAGACAGGAGCCATACAGGTACCGAAGGTCTGGGAGGCAGGGATCCTTGGGGACAGGTCGTATCTGCTGATGGAATACCTGGAGGCCGCGCCGGCGAAGAAGGACAGCTGGGAACGGTTTGGAAGACAGCTTGCCGGGATGCACAGGGCTGATCCTTCTGAATGGACGGGCGGCGGCAGGTATGGGTTCCCGGAAGACAATTACATAGGTTCCGGCATACAGAAAAATGACATCCGGGAGAGGTGGATCGATTTCTTCCGGGAATGCCGCCTGGAGGTTCAGTTCCGGCAGGCGCAGGCGTACTTTGACGCATCCGACAGGAAAGCGATCGGCTATCTGATGGATCACCTTGACCGTTATCTGACAGAACCATCGCGTTCTTCCCTGCTTCACGGTGATCTGTGGAGCGGAAATTTTGTAACGGGACCGGACGGCTGCGCCTGGCTGATCGATCCTGCAGCGTATGTCGGCCATTCGGAGGCGGATCTGGCAATGACAGAACTGTTTGGCGGGTACGCGCCTGCATTTTATGACTCATACAGGGAAGCGTATGAGATTCTTCCGGGATATGCAGACCGGAGAGAGCTGTACAATCTTTATCATCTGCTGAACCATCTGAACCTGTTCGGGAGATCCTATTACGGGCCGGTGATGAGAACCGTCAGGAGATACGCTGCTGCTTCCGGGTGAGGAGACAAAGTATGACGCCCCGCAGGGCGTCAGTAAGTCGGGCATCTGCAGCGAAAGTGGCTGCAGGGAGGAGGAGCGCAGTCAGGGTGTGACATGTAACGACCGCGATCCATCTTCAGAGAGCATTTCCGGAAGCAGTTGCCAGAGCAGGGGAAAGGTGATATAACAAGGACGACAATTCCCGGCATGAGCCGGGAGGTGCGGAAACAACCTGATACGGTCCGGATACGGTGATACGGTCCGGGAAATCAGATCCGCAGAAACAATATCATTTCAGTCTTCAGGGCGGGGTGAGATTCCCCACTGGCGGTGACAGTCCGCGACCTGCCGAACAGGAACTGTAAGGAATACAGGTTATTTCCACACAGCTTTTCAGGCAGCTGAACCGGTGCGATTCCGGTACCAACGGTATAGTCCGGATGGAAGAAGCGTGTGATCCAGTATCGTTTGCCCGGAGGCCGACATCGGCTTTCGGGCTTTTTCTCTGGCGATCCGCTCCCGTCTCCTGAGCAACAGAAAGGAGCGCTGCTTTATGGGTATGCAGACAGACCGGCCGATGAACGGCCAGACATGGAAGGATGAGACACGGAAAGGACAGACGGCACAAGGCAGGGAAGGCGCGCCGCATTCCGGCCGGGCCGGCACCGGAAGGTTTACCGCCCGGTATCTTGTCGCGGCGGCGATGCTGAGCGCGGTTGCGGTCGTTCTGCAATACATCGAGTTTTCGATTCCGATCATGCCTTCCTTTATCAAGCTGGACCTGTCGGATCTTCCGTCGCTGATCGGCAGCTTTGCGATGGGGCCTCTGTGGGGTGTGGCAATCGCCGGGATCAAGAACCTGATTCATGTTCTCGTATCACAGTCAGGCGGGATCGGCGAACTGGCGAATTTCCTCCTGAACGCGGTATTTGTTCTCACGGCAGGGACGATCTACCGGTTTAACCGGACAAAAAAGGGTGCTCTGACCGGTTCCCTGGCAGGGGCTGCCGTCATGGCGCTGGTGAGCGTTCCGGTTAATTATTTCATCGTCTATCCGTTCTATACAGCGTTTATGCCCATGGACGCGATCATCGCGGCGTATCAGGCGATCTTTCCGGGGATCCAGGATGGGAATCTCCTGCAGTGCCTGCTGATCTTCAACCTGCCCTTCACCTTTGTGAAGGCGATGCTGTCAGTGGTGATCGTTCTGCTGATCTACAAGCGGATCTCGCCGCTGATCCGGGGAACCTCCGGAAGATGAGGGAAACGCTGACAGAATCAGTGTTTCCTGAGTAATCCACAGGGTTATCCACTTTTCCCCAGCCACATATTTTGTGTAACATGCAAGGTTCCTTGTTGCGTATGCCCCGGCCTGCGGATGGCTTCCCCATCGCAAACCTGTAGCCCACTCCGGCTGAGCTCTTTGCCGACTGCGATCGGCGTCC
>CAJOQO010000047.1 GCA_905236545.1 uncultured Lachnospiraceae bacterium | reverse complement strand
GTCTGGCTTCCGTCAGGCACCAGCGCTCCCGCGCTGCCGGGCACCGGTTCCCCGCTGCCATGAATGCTGCAGTCATACAGAGGCTGGGTTCCCGCTTCAAAGATCTCATCATAAACATCCGGGCAGAGTGCCGAAGCTGCCATGTGTGACACGGCGCAGATGCGTTCTCCCGTCACATCTGACGTCAGCTGGAAACGGGTTGGAGGATCTTTTATGCTGATCCTGTTCATGACCGCATTCCACAAAGTCCTGCTGAACGTATGAAATCTGTCCTCATCCGGCATGATCTCATTGTTATCATATCCGGCCCAGATCCCGCAGGTATAGTAAGGCGTATAACCCACAAACCAGCTGTCTCTCCACTCTGACGTTGTTCCGGTTTTTCCGGCCGCAGGCATCTGTCCCAGGTCGATCAGGCCATGGGCAGTCCCTGCTTCATCCCGGATCACATCCTCCATCGCGCTGGTCAGAATCTGTGCCGTACTCTCCTTCATCACGGTCCGTGGCTTCTGATTCGTATTATCCAGGATCACATTCCCATACTGATCCAGCACCTCTGTATAAAGCTTCGGTTCATAATAGTGTCCCAGATTCGCAATGGAAGCAAACGCTCCGGTCAGATCCAGGTTGGTGACGCCCCTGCTGATCCCTCCCAGGGCCAGTGTCGGACCGACGTCCGTCAGGATACCGTCTGAAGTCTCCAGATGATCCGTCAGCGTCGAGATTCCCATCTTCTTCGCGAAATCATATCCCACCCGGGGAGTGATCTGTGTCAGCAGTTTCACGGCAATCACATTGATCGATTCCGCGATCGCCCTGCGGATCGTCACCTCCCCGGCATAGGTTCTTCCGGCATTCAGTACCGGTGCTCCCCAGCTGTAGCTATACGGCTCATCCACCATGGTCGTCGCAAGGGTCACAACACGGTTTTCTATGGCCGGGGCATATGTGGTAAGAATCTTAAAGGTCGAACCCGGCTGACGGGTCGTATAGGTGGCGCGGTTTAAGGTAAGGCTCGCCTCCTTTCCCCCTCTTCCGCCGACCAGAGCCGCGACAAGTCCTGTAGACTGGTCGATCACGACGCACGAGGCCTGGGGCTGCGGGGTGATCGTCACCCGTTCTCCCAGAACGGTGTCTCCCTCTTTTACAACCGATGCGCGAAAGCTCTCCGCATCCGCCTTCGGCTGGTCGGCATCGTCGTACATCATCTGAAAGGACGGATCTCTGTGTCCGCGCACCCAGGCACGAAGATCCTCATTCCCATAATCCGTCACCGTTTTATCCGCATCCCGGACACTCAGGGCATAGTCAATACCGAACCTTGTCTCCGACGGGAAGTTCTCAGGATTCTCAAACTCTTCATCGCAGATGGACTGCAATTTCTCATCCTGCGCGGAAAAGATCCTCAGGCCCCCGGAATATACCGCCCTGTATGCCTGCTGCCAGGTATAGGCAAGCTCGTTCTGAAGATCCTTCATGACCTGATCGATCAGCGCATCCTGATAGAAAGTATAGACCGAGCCGGATGTGTCAACCTGGGACGTATTGCTCCGGATCCTTTCATAGACATCATCCGATATCGCCTCATCATATCGTTTCCTGTCGATATATCCCTGCGAGAGCATCGCGTCCAGCACCATCTTACGCCGTTTCGCATTGTTCTCCGGATAAGTGATGGGATTGTAGGCGGACGGATTCTGGGTAATCCCCGCAATAACAGCGTCCTCTGCAAGAGTGAGATCCTTCACCGGTTTTCCGAAATACCGGTATGCCGCTGCCTGAACGCCATAGCACCCTGCGCCAAGATTGATCAGGTTCAGGTAGTTTTCGAGAATCTGGTCCTTGGTCAGAAGCTTTTCCAGCTTCAGGGCCAGATACTGTTCCTGGATCTTGCGCTCGATCCTTTCCTGAAATGTCGATTCACTCGTCCATCCCGGAAATACACTGTTCTTCAGAAGCTGCTGCGTGATCGTACTTGCTCCCTGGGAAAATGAGCCGGATCTCATTCCTGTCACAAGCGCTCTCAGGATTCCCGTCGGATCGATCCCGTGATGATCGTAGAAGCGGGCATCCTCAATCGCGACCACTGCGTGCTGCAGGTCATCCGGGATGTCGGACAGGCTCACGATATCACGGTTTGCTTCCGGAAGTGTAAGCTTCAGAACCCGTTTTCCCTCCTGATTGCAGATATAGGTTGCAGACTGCCCGGGCGTAAAGGTGACGCCCGAAATATCCGGCGCAGATGCCACCAGGCTGTTCCATCTCAGATACGCATAGATTCCCGCTCCTGCCGCCAGCAGGATGAACAGAAACGCCATCAGCTTCAGCAGTGCACAGAAGATCCTCCCCGCTGTTCTTCGCTTCGTGCGGGGACGGAGTTTTTTCTCGATTCCGCTTCTGGTATAGTCGTACATCTCAGGCTCCGTATGTTCCTTGACGTCTCAACAGGGATTATTGTAAACTGAAACCCATAAGACGGCAGTGGATATTTTCTTAAGGTTTGATAAGGATTTCTGACTGTACGGTTTTCATGGAAAGCTGTGATTCCATGCGATTCATCACCATAGAATCACCATTCGTTCGGGGCGGTCACGGAGGATAATGTGAAGATCATACTGAAGGGCGCATCCGCCCAGATCACGGAGAAAAAGTCCAGATTCATCGCATCTGTTAAGAGCGTCCGTACCCCGGAGGAAGCGGACGATTTCATTTTGCGCACCAAAAAGCAGTACTGGGATGCCCGGCATAACTGCAGCGCCATGATCCTGGGAGAGCGCGGTGAATTCAGCAGGTGCTCCGACGACTCTGAACCGGCGGGAAGTGCCGGCAGGCCCATGCTCGCAGTACTCTCCGGAGAAGAGCTGACCGATGTATGTGTCGTCGTCACCCGCTATTTTGGGGGAGTCCTCCTGGGAACAGGCGGACTTGCAAGGGCATATTCCGGTGCTGTGCAGGAAGCGCTCAGGGCGTGTGTGACAGGCGAGCGGACAGACGGGTTCAGGCTTCGTGTCAGGGCCGGCTATAATGATGCCGGAAGGATCCGCTATCTGCTGGAGCAGAAGCACTTTCCTGTTACGGATATCTCCTACGCAGACATGGTCGAGATCGAAACCCTGGCCGATGCGCAGTCACTTGCTTCCCTGAAAGCGGCGATCACGGAAAAAACGAATGGAAAAGCAGCCTTCAGCGCTGAGGAAAGCGTACGCTGGGCAATGACCAAAGACGGTCCTGTTCTGCTGTAAGGACCTTTCCGATGCCAGAGCCGGCAGGATCTCCTGTCAGGAGTTGGCAGAACGTCAGAAGAGGACAAGGATCATCCGAAGAGGACAGAACGTCAGAAGAGGACAGAACATCAAGAGATGGCAGAACATATGGATAAGAAAAAGCTTCCAATTGCATTTTTTGATTCCGGAGTCGGAGGGATCAGTGTACTCCGGGAAGCCGTAAAGCTGATGCCGGACGAGAACTATCTGTTCTTTGGAGATTCCGCGAATGCGCCCTACGGAACAAAAACAAGAGAAGAGATTCTTCATCTGACGCTTGGTCACTGTGCCCGTTTCTACGAGCGCGGCATCAAAGCGCTTGTGATCGCATGCAATACCGCAACCAGCGCCGCGATCAATGACCTGCGGCGGATCTATACGGATATCCCCGTGATCGGGATCGAACCGGCCCTGAAGCCTGCCGCCCTGATGAGCCGGCACCCGACAGTCATCGTGATGGCCACGCCGCTGACCGTAAGCGCACGCAAGTTTCATGACCTGCTGGGGCATTATACGGATCTGGCGGACGTGATTCCGCTGGGCTGTCCCGGACTGATGGAATATGTAGAACAGGGCGAGATCACCGGTCCGCGTGTGACATCCTATCTGACTTCCCTGCTCTCTCCCTGGCTTGCAGAAAAGCATGTGGATGCCATCGTTCTCGGCTGCACCCACTACCCTTTTCTCGCGCCTGTCATACAGGAGATTGCCGGAAGCGATGTCAGGATCTTTGACGGAGGGCCCGGAACGGCGCGGGAACTCAGGAGGCGCCTTGCGCAGGATCATCTCCTCACCGATTCCGCTGTGCGCGGAAGCATAGACTTCAGGAACAGTCTCCCGGAAAAAATCTCTCTGTCCCGTAAGCTGTTCTCTGCCGGTCTTTCCTTATGATCTCTCATCCCTTTCTGTACGGAACCACCTCACATACCGTAAGTACGCCTTCTTTCACATGATACCGGATATCCCATCCCGCAAACGCAGTTCCGTAACGCCTGTCCGGATCATTCTGGTAAGCAGGCCTGGGATCCTCTTCCAGGATCCGGACCGCCGCCTCTCTCTTTTCCTCCGGAAGCTTCGACAGAAGCATTTCCGGGAACACCACCTCCAGCCGGTAATTCTTTACTCTGTCCGCGAAGCCGCTCACAGCGTCCGGATGGCAGTCCGCATACCTTATGTATGGCTTGATATCCAGGATCGGGGTGTTATCCCTCAGATCCGCTCCGCATACATGAAGAATGGGTCCATCTTTTTTCGTATACTCGACTGACTCCAGTCTGACGCAGGAAAGGCCAATCGGGTTCGGCCGGAACGGCGACCTTGTTGCGAATACTCCTTTATGAACCTTACCTCCCAGTCTCGGCGGGATGACAGTCGGAGACCATCCCGCATCCCGATTGCCCGAAAACTCCCACAGAAGCCAGATGTGAGAGAATTCCTCCAGACCGAGGATACAGTTCGGATCCCGGTATTCTTTTTCAAACAGGATCTGTCCCTTCAGCTGTTCTATCATACCGCTCTGTCTCGGAATCCCGAACTTCTCCGGAAAGTCTGTCCTGATTCTTGCGATCATCCTGATATTCTGCATTTGCTTCCCCTCCCGAAACAGCTTTCTTTGTGTAAAGTCACAAGATCCACACGGCGAAGGATGGAACCCCGCAAAGCATCCCTGACGGAAAACAGAAAAAATGACGGGGCGCAGCGCTTTTCTTTCGTTCATTTTTGACATGGAATCAATCCATCACGAGAATTATTTATCAGTTTCGCCGCATTTCTTTCATCAATAAAATATGTTATAATATCAGCGTATTGGTGGTATGTCAATGGGTTTGGTGATTTTCCCATAATTTAATTTTATAAGTTATTACGATTCACGGCCGATCTGAGTCTATGTATCTGACGCGTCAGGCTTGCCTGCAAGCGGCAGTACAAAGCTCAGAACAGGCCCGTGGAGCGGGAACTTCCCCACAGACCGTGAATCGTAGCTATAAGTCTGATGAAAGGAGTGCCGGATTGTACAGCATTGGTGATTATATTTCCTATGGAAACAGTGGTGTTTGCGAAGTGATGGGTACGGAGCTCATGGATTCTTCCACGGGAGGCTCTGTTGGGCGGCAATGCTATATCCTGCGCCCTCTTCATGATCAGTCCTGCAAGATTATGACTCCGGTCGACAACCAGAAGGTCATCATGAGAGACCTGATCTCTCCGGAAGAAACAAAGCAGCTGCTGGAAGATATTCCGCAGATCGAAACGCTCCCCGAGCAAAGCGCACGCCAGCAGGAGATCTCGTATTCAAAAGCGCTCCACTCCGGAAGCTGCCGTGAATGGCTGTGTCTGGTCAAAACACTCAATCAGCGCATCAAGACGCGGAAGCTGAAAGGAAAGAAAGTTACAGCTACGGATGACCGTTATTTCAAAGCGGCAACCGAAAAGCTGGTCGAGGAATTCTCTGTCGTCCTTGACCTGGACGCCGGAGAGGCCAAGGATCTGCTCATGGATGCCTTTGCAGCCGAGTAGACGATATAAAGTTTTCATTTTGTGCCACATTTTGCCATTGACCAATGGCCTCTTAATGTTGTATTTTATAGACAGCTAATCAATGCGGTGATTAGTCATAGGCTAAACGAAAACCCCAGAGGCTACCATCCTCTGGGGTTTTCTTGCTCGTTATCGGTGAGCTATTCCTTTTAGGCTGTCTGCGGTTTAGTCGTCTTTGTCCAGCTATTTGCAAATGTAGTAGCTGATTACGAAACCCCGGAAACGCTGTGTTTCCGGGGTTTTCCGTCGTCCTGGGATGTCGTGAGGCTCCGAAGGATTCTCTCCCGACTTATCCAAATGATAACGATTTTTATCGCTTCGAGAACTGCGGAGCACGACGAGCGGCTTTGAGACCGTACTTCTTTCTCTCCTTCATACGCGGGTCTCTGGTGAGGTATCCGGCAGCCTTGAGCGCCGGTCTGTACTCAGCATCAGCCTCAAGCAGAGCACGGGAGATTCCGTGGCGGATCGCTCCGGCCTGACCGGTCATTCCGCCGCCCTTGACATTGACAAGAACATCAAACTTATCGGTGTTCTCCGTCAGAACAAGAGGCTGGCGAACAATTGTCTTCAGGGTCTCAAGTCCAAAATAGTCATCGATATCGCGCTTATTGATCGTAACCTTTCCGGTTCCCGGTACAAGATATACGCGCGCAACAGAGCTCTTTCTTCTTCCAGTTCCGTAAAATCTATCCGTAGCCAAAGTTCATTCCCTCCTATCAGATCGTCATGGTTTCCGG